>DATIWU010000168.1:0-22816 GCA_035519195.1 Gemmatimonadales bacterium | reverse complement strand
GGAGAACGACGGCCCGTAGCTCGCGTTCGTGGAGCGCACATTCCAGTTCGCAGCGTTTTCCCGGGCCCGCAACGCCGCGAGCGCGGGATTCTGGGCTTCGGCCAGCGTCAGCAGCTCTTCGAGCTGCCACGGCGGCGTGGTGACGGGAAACGTGTCCGTAAGCTGCACGGCATCGACCTCGGCCGGCGCTGCCGTGCCGAGGTCCTGGAACAACCGCAGCTTTTCGACCTGGATCGCCGTGCGCGCCTGCAGCACGGCAACCTCGGCCTGCCCCCGCGCGACTTCCGCCTGGCGCACATCGATCAGCGTCGCTCGGCCCACATCGTAGCGGGCCTGGGCGAGCTTCAGAAATTCGTTGTCCCGATCGCGCCGCGCGACGCTCACGCGCGAATTGGCCAGAGCCTCGAGTACGGTGATGTACTGCTGCGTCACCAGGGAGACGAGATTGGTCTCCGCGCCAGTGATGTCCGCATCGGCGGCCGCGAGCTGGGCGCGCCGCAGCCCCGGCTGGCTGAGCGTGAAGCCTGACAGCTGCCAGTCGAGCTGGAGGTTGTAGTTCGAGCTCCACGTCGCCACGTTCTGCGTGAACGCCTGGCTCAGGAACAGCTGCTGGCCGGCGCCCGTATAGCCGATGCCCCCCGACATATTGAACGACGGCAGGAAATTCGCGTAGGCGTTCCGCACGCCCCAGGCCGCTGGGCGACGGCTGTTGACGAATTGCCGATACGCGGGATTGTTCTGCTTGGCGAGCGCGATGGCGTCGGCAAGCGACAGGTTCACGGCCGGCTGTCGCGGCGCGGGCGCGGCGACGGGAGCCGGGAAGGCGGTCGCAGGCTCCTGGCCGAGCGCGAGAACCGGATAACAGACGAGCGCCGCGAGCGAGCGAGCGAATGGCATCAGAGTCGTGCGAAGGTAGCCGGGCAAAACGCGCAGGGTCAAGCTGGCGGAACCCGCTCCACGACCAGATGACGCGACGGAATCTCGACCTTTTGCAGCAGCCCGCGGCGATCGAACCAGAGGTGTACGACCTGGTTCGCTCCTCCGGTCAACCGCACGTGGCGCAGCGCCGCCGTGCCGCCGTTCAAGCTGGTCGGGCCAGGCGCCAGCTCCTCGACCGTAGCCATTTCCCGCCGATCCGCCCGCGGCACGATGATCCCCACGTCCAGGCCCCGTCCCGGCAATCCAACGCGCCAGCCCGCAAAGATGTACAGCGAAAATACCGAGTCGTCGAGAATGACGGTTGGACCGCTCATCGGATATTCGCGCGCCCGCTCGGAATGGGGCGACAAGTACCGCATCGTGAAACGGCCGCGCGATCGCTGCCCCCGGATCCGGAGCGGCTCGCGTGCCCGGGCGATTTCGTACGACACCGACAGAGGCTCCGTATCGGGTCCGATGTCGACCGTGGGCTCGAGCAGCACCGCGCCGTGCCCGCCGGAGTACCGCGCTTCGGCCGTGATGCGGCACCCCGCTTCGCTCGCGCCGAACGGGATCGAGCTCAGCTGGAACGTCTCGCGACCGATTTCGACCGTATCCTGACGAATGACGAAGGTTCCCGCATCGAGGGGAGTTTGCGTGACGACGAGCGCGAGCAGGAGTGCCGCGGTCATGCCGCGCTCTCGAGCACGCGAGTGGCGATCCGGTCGTAGATCATCTTGTACAGTCGCTCCCCCTTTTCCGGAGTGGCGAGTGCGGGATCGAACCCGCCTCCGGCCGCCCCCAGTGGCGGAGCACCGTCCGAACGCCCCGAGGCGTCCTGGCGGGCCTCGTGCGACAGAGTGGCGGCCCGGCGCCGCGCGAGTTTCATATCGACCAGGTCCGGCGCTACATAGAGTAGCAGCGACGTATCGAGTTCGTTCCCCTGTGTGGGATCCTCGGGCGCCGCGAGCTCCCCGGCGAAGTCGAGGGCCAGGATGTCGACCGTCAATACTCTCGCGGCGCGGGTCCGTAAGGTGGACAGCGCCTCCTGATGCGGATCGTACCCGTGAGCCGTCAGAATAATGAAGGTGTCGACTCCGGCCCTCTCCCACGAGGCGATGAGATCGTTCATCCAGCGGTGCAACGTCTTGCGGCGGACCGCCGCATTCCCCACATACTGGCGCTCATAGACGGAGTTCACCCCATATTCGATGGTCGGCGCCCTGAGGATTTGAAACTCGATGGATAGATCATCCGCCAGTCGTTCGACGATGAGCGTATCGCAACCCAGCGGGAGATGCATGCCATGGGTCTCGCAGGTGCCGACCGGGACCAGGAGGCGCGCGTCGCGCTCGAGTGCGAGGCGGACGTCATCCGGTAACAGATGCTTCAGGTAGAGCGGCCGGGTCACGTGCTGATCCCCGTCGGGATCGCCGCGTTCGCGTCGGCCGCCTGGCTCAGAGCGATCACGGCGGGGAACGGACTGGTGTGGGCCGGGGTGACCGGGGTCGCGGGACTCGCGTCCCTGGCGCTCGTGCTGCGCGCCCGTGGGGACCGGGGGGCGGCCGGGTCGGCGGTTTCCCACTGGGCGGCTGCCGGAGCCGCCGTCGCCACCGGTGCCGTTCTCATAGTCTCCTCACTCTCGCTCTGGCGTGTGGAATGTTGTTGGGCGCGACTCAGGGAGCGTCGGGTATCGAACGCGCTCGAGCAGCTCGAGCAACCGCTGTCCGATGCCGTCGCCGACGCACGACGTCTCGCAGCGAGCGGCGCCAGCGCCGTCGCGCGGTCGCGGAATGACGCCTTCACGGAGCTGCGGCGCGCGGCGCGAACGTCGGATCCGGGGTTCGAGCACGGAGTCCTCGTGCTCGGTCGCGATGGCGCGCCCTGGGCATGGGCGGGAAGGCACCGTTTCGTGCCTGCGTTGGACACGGCCGAACTCCGGGCTGTGATCACCCCATTCTACGTCTCGCTCGAGGCGCGACGCCAGACAGGGCGGGGCGAGGTGGCCGTCGGAACGGTGCTGCTCGATGCGACGCTGGCGGCGCCCGAAGAACCTCAGACCCTCGCGGCGAGCTTCGCTCGAACGCACGGCGTGACGCTGCGCTTTCTGCCACCCCACCTCGCGCCGCCCGGATCGGATGTCTCGGACTATGCGCTGCCCGGGGGGGATACGTTGTTCAGCGTCCAGGTCTTGCCTCCGACGCAGGGCGACGCGCGAATCCGCGTGCTGGACACCGGGCTCGAGCTGGGGGGCGCGCTCCTCGTGCTGATTCTGGTGGCGCTGTTTGCCGCGGCGCCTCCCGGCCCCGCGCGCTGGGTCGTCGCCCTCGCGAGCGCCTGGTGCCTCGCAGCGGTCCCGCTCGGAGTCTCAGGCAAGCTCGCCGCGCTGTTCTCTCCGGTCACATTCTACCGTCGCGAGCTCGGGATCGTGAGCTCGTCGACTGGCGCCCTCACGCTCGTTGCGGTCTTGCTGGTCTTCGCCGGCGCGGCGCTGTGGCGTGCGGGCCTCCCGCGGCGCTGGTGGTCGTGGGGGATCGCCGCCGTGCTGATCCTCGCCGCGCCCTATCTGGCGCGCAACCTCGCCCGGGGGATCACCCCTCCGGCACGCGGCGCCGGCTTCGGATTGTGGCTGTCCTGGGAAATCTCGCTGGCGGTCGCGAGTATGGCGCTCATCCTGCTCGCGGCCGCACTCGTGCGGGGCCGCGCCGAAGCCCATCGCGTTCCCTGGCCACTGCCGGTTGCCTGTGGCTGCGCGGCCGCCGTGGCGGCGCTCGGCCTGTGGCTCTGGGGACCCAACGACGCGTGGCCTGAGTGGTACACGTATCTCTGGACCCCCGCGCTCGCCGGTGTGCTTGTGCCCGCGCCACGCCGCGCGACCATCATCGCGATCGCGACCGTCGCCGGCACCGCCGCGACGCTCTTGACGTGGGGGGCGTCGATCGAGGGACGGGTCGCACTCGCCGACCGCGATGCCCGCGGGCTCGGAAACGAAAGCGATCCGCTCGCGGCCGCGCTGCTCGAACGCCTCAGCGTGCGGGTGGTCGGAGCGGCTGCCCTGCCGCGCACTGCTGGCGGTCTGTACGGCATCTGGCTCGGCTCCCCGCTCGCACGGGAAGGCTATCCCACCACACTCAGTCTGTGGACCAAGGCCGGCGATCCGGAAGCGGAGCTGTCGCTCGCATCGCTCAACCTTCCCACGGCACTCGTTGCCGCCCTCGTGCGCTCGCCCGCGACTGCGCAGGGGGCCCGCGTGGAGCGGGTTCCCGCAGTCCCAGGGGTGCATTACGTGCTCATCGCCCCGCTGCCGGACGGCGACGTGTTGGCAGTCGGCGTCGGCCCGCGGTCTCGGCTCGTGCCGCCCACGCGGGTCGAGCGGTTCCTCGAAGGCGAGTACGCCGCGATCGCGCCCTACACCATCTCGGTGTCGCCGCCCGGCGACGAGGCTGCCACGCCGCGCGGGCAAGTCGAATGGCGGCGCGACGGCTGGTCGGCCCGCGGCGAACGCCTCGTGGCATTTCCCGGCGGAACCCGCCACGTGCACCTGCGCGTCGATCTGCGCGGACCCTGGCCGTTGCTCGTGCGCGGGATGTTGGTGGTGTTCCTGGATGTGCTGCTCCTGGCGGGACTCTGGGTGCTCGGAGCGATCATGACGGAGGGGATCACGCTGCACGTCCCGTCCATTGTCTCCGGATTCCGGACCAGCTATCGGGTGCGGGTGGCCGGCGTGCTCGCGGGACTGCTCGTCATTCCCGTGCTGGCGTTCGGTATCTGGGGCTTCGCCCGGACTGGAGATGAAGCTCGCGCCGCGGGCGACCTGCTCATCCGCCAGGCGCTCAAGGATGCCGCGCTCGCCTCGGGCGAGCTGCCCGTCGAGCGGGACGCAGCGCAGCGCGGCATGCTCGAGCTCGCGAGCCGGCTCGACGCGGACCTGTGGCTGTATCGCGACGGCGTGCTGACCGCGAGCAGCACCCCAGCGCTCGACGAGCTGGGACTCGTCGACCGGTTCCTCACGCCCAGGATCTTCACGCGCCTCGCGCTGGCGGACGAGCTCGATGCGGTCGCCAACGGCCGCAGCGCCGGCCGTTCGATCAGGATCGGGTATCGCGTCGTCGGCGCACGAACCGCCGGTGACGAAGCGATTCTCGCCGCGCCGCAGCTTCTGGACGACGAAGCCGTGCAACAACAGGAGGAAGACCTCGCGCTCACGGTGTTGCTCCTGATTTGCCTCGCGAGCGGCGCCGCGATTTCGGTCGCGGGGCTCGCCGCGGGCGCGCTGGCGCGTCCGGTGGCGGCACTCGAGCGCGCCGCCATCGCGGTCGGGGCGGGGGACCCGCCTCCCCCGTTCCCGGAACGGGCATTCCGCGAATTCGGTCCGGTCATGAACGCGTTCCAACAGATGGCCGCGGACGTACGCTCGAGCCGGGCCTCCCTCGAGCAGGCCCGGCACCGCATGGCGCAGGTGCTCGCGAACGTCGCCACCGGTGTGATCGCGGTCGACGCGGATTTGCGGATTGCGCTCGCGAACCAGCGCGCGGTCGAGCTGCTCGGTGCCCTGCTCGAGCAGGGGTCGGCCATCGACCGGGTGACCGGCGGCGAGTGGCAGCCGGTCTGGGCCCTCGTCCGCAAGTTTCAGCGGCTCGAGAGAACTGAGATCGAGGACCACGAGGTCACGGTCGACTCGAGGCAGATCCGTGTGCAGCTCGCGCCGCTCGGGCCGGTGAACGAAGCGCGCGGCAGCGTAATCGCCCTGGACGACGTGACCGATCGCAACCGCGCGGCGCGCGTGCTCGCGTGGGGAGAAATGGCGCGTCAGGTGGCGCACGAAATCAAGAACCCGCTCACGCCCATCCGGTTGGGCATTCAGCACCTGCAGCGCGTGCGTCATCACGGCGACTTCGATGCCACGCTGCAGGATACGGCGGCGCGCATCCTCGCGGAAATCGATCGACTCGACGCGATCGCGCGCACGTTCTCGAGGTTCGGGACGCCGGCCACGCAAGTGTCGCCGCTCGAGCCGCTCGATCTCTATGAGCTGGCGCAGGAGATCGTCCAGCTGTACTCGCTCGGCAGCCCGGGCGGCAAAGGAAAAGGGCAAGGCAAGGCGGCCACCGGATTCCACCTCGAAGGGGCCCCCGGCGCGCGGGTGCTGGCGCGTCGCGACGAGGTGAAAGAAGTGCTCGTCAATCTGCTCGAGAACGCCCGCAACGCGGAGGCGCGGCGCGTCACCGTTCAGGTGGCGGCGGGAGGCCGGGAGTTGTCCGTGATCGACGATGGGCGAGGAATTCCGGCGGAGCTGCTGCCGCGCGTCTTCGAGCCAGCGTTCTCCACAACCTCGAGTGGCGCGGGCCTCGGCCTGGCCATCGCCAAGCGACTCGTGGACGGCTGGGGCGGCACCATCACGATCACGAGCAGCGTGGGCGTCGGAACCACGGTACGCATCGTCCTTCCCGTGTCGCCCGAGGAGCCACGGCAGACGGCCGCGTGACGTGGCTCACGTCACCGTGGGCCTGAAATTCCCATCCTTACCGCGCGCCCCCACCTGTTTCCGAAGAGGATACGTTGCGACTACCCGCCGTAACCCTCGGCATCGCCGCGGTGGCGTTGGGCATGGTGTCCCCTGCGTGGGGACAGGGTTTGGTGTTCAATGCTCGCGCGGCCAGCATGGCTGGTGCGAGCCTCACGCTCGGCGGATCGGTCCAGCGGTACAATCCCGCGTACCGGGCGATTCCGCGCCATCAGATCCCGGGACAGTCGAAGATCACCATCCCCGGACCGATCGGGCTGGTCCAATTCCTCCAGCAGCATCCGATCTCGCGGCTCTCACGCGATCCGATGTTCAATCCCGACTCGGCCGCCTTCAATCCGATCGCGCTGGTCGACCTGATTCTCAATCCGCCGATCTTCTACGAGCTGCGACCCGCGCCACTCCCGAACAACGACGTGGCATTTGGCATCGGCAAGGATTCGCTGAGTGTGAACCTCGGCGCCACGCAGCACGTGATTCCCGCCGATGCGTTCGGTGTCGCCGGCTCGAGTCGCCCGCTCGACATCGAGCCCTCGTTCCACGGCTTCCATGCCGGGATCATGATGTGGCTGCACGATGAGGTCCGCTTCCAGCTCAATGACTCGCTGCTGGCGTTCCTGAAGCAAGGTCATCCCGCCGAGCACAACACGGTGTATGGCGTCCAGGATACGGCGGTCGCCGAAGGCGGCGTCGCGCCGTCGATCGGATACTCGGGCCGGATCTACGGGAACGACAATCGCGGACTGTACGTCGGCGTCTCCGCCCACTACTACATCGGCGCGGTCTACGGCACCTCCGTCGGGTTTGCGGGGATCACCACCGGCGACACGATCTTCGCGGGCCCGAACCCCGTCACGCCCTCGGTCGATGCGGTGAGCGGCTACTCGCGCTGGGGCAATCGGGCAGGGCATGGATACGGCGGCGACGTCGGGATCGCGTGGGTGTCCGGCCCGCTCGTGATCGGGTTCGGCGTGAGCGACATCGGCGCGACCATCACGTGGCCCGACACGCGGATCGACTCGCAGCGCTACGACACCGCGTCGAATCGCATCTCGACGTACTCGAGCGCGCTGCACGTGGAATCGAAGACGAAGCTGCCGACCTCGTATCTCGCGAATCTCATCTACAGTCTCGATGGCACGACCATCGGCGCCGACCTGCTCAACAACGGGCTCGGGACCACGCTGCACGTGGGCGTCGAGCAGCGCATCGGGATCCTCGCGCTGCGCGGCGGCATCGGGCGCGATCAGCGCAAGCTCGTGCAGTTCGGCGCGGGGGCAGGGATCCGGATCGGCTTCATGAGCCTCGATGCGGGCGTCTGGACGCACTCGAACGCGCTGTCGGATCAGCGCGGGATGCTGCTCGCCACGTCTCTCTCGATCTATTAGGAGGCCGGAGCATGTTTTCCAAATGGCTCGGAGCGACGCTCGTCTGCGCGGGGCTTGCCGCTTGCGGGACCGGACACGCGACGTTCGATGTCGACGTGTATAGCTGGCTCCAGGGATCGACCAACGACACGATTCCGTACGGCGCCCCTCCCGGGCTCGGGACGGTGACGCTCTCGAATACGCCCCAGAAGCTCGACTTGCTGCCCGGGGCGGGGTCATCCTTCGTCGATACGGTGCGCATCAACGGCACCATGGACGCCCGGAATGCGGGGGGCAGCGGCTCCATCGCCTTTCAGGTGTACTTGGCGGCGGATTCCGCGGGGACCTACGCGCCCGGAGCGGCGCTGTTCAATCCGCAGCCCTCGGCGAACGTCTCCGGCACGACGACGTCCGTGATCACGCTGACCATTCCGAACCTGTCGCAAACGCTCGATTCGCTGTTCACGAACTCCCAGGTCTGGATTCGCCTTGCCGCCACGGTGTCGAATCCCGGGCTGACCACGCTGCAGGGGAAGGCGGTGCTCACGAGCTTGAACCTGCACCTCGTGGTGAGCGAGAAAGTCTTCTAGGGCGGATCGGCGACTGGCGGGCGGTCGGATCGTGGTTTCCGTCTGTCCGCACTCCTGTCTACTTTTCTAGAGCGTGACTCCCAACCGCAGGCGGACGGCCGTCGTGGATGTCGCGGGCGTGAAGGTCGGCGCTCCACACCCGATCGTCGTCCAGTCGATGACCAACACGGACACCGCGGACGTCAAAGCCACGGTGGCCCAGGTGCGCGCGCTGGCCGAAGCGGGCAGCGAGCTGGTGCGCGTGACGGTGAACAACGATGCCGCGGCGCAGGCGGTCGCCGCCATCGTCGCCGAGGCGCCGGTGCCCGTGATCGGCGACTTCCATTACAACGGCCATCTCCTGTTGACGAAATACCCCGCGTGTGCGGCCGCGCTCGCCAAGTACCGCGTGAATCCGGGGAACGTCGGGGCCAAACGGCGCGATGAAAACTTCCGGACGATCGTCGACGTCGCCCGGGAACACGACAGGCCGGTGCGCATCGGCGTCAATTGGGGCAGTCTCGACCAACAGCTGCTTACGGAAATGATGGACGCCAACGCGCGGACCCCGGCGCCCCGTGAGGCGCGCGACGTGACCCTGGACGCCATGGTCGAGAGCGCGGCCCGCTCGGCGGAGCTTGCTGAGGCATACGGGCTGCGCCACGAGCGGATCATTCTTTCGGCGAAGGTCTCGGGCGTGCAGGACCTCGTGGCGGTGTACCGCAAACTCGCCCGCCGGGGCGATTACCCGCTGCATCTGGGGCTCACCGAGGCGGGCATGGGTGCCAAGGGCATCGTCGCGAGCTCGGCGGCGCTCGCCATTCTCCTCGCAGAAGGCATCGGCGATACGATCCGTGTTTCGCTCACGCCGCGGCCGGGCGGCGATCGGGCGGAGGAAGTCCGGGTGGCGCAGCAGATTTTGCAGTCGCTGGGCTATCGCAGCTTCGAGCCGCAGGTGACCGCCTGCCCCGGCTGCGGGCGCACGACGTCGAGCTTCTTCCAGCAGATGGCGGAGGAGATCCAGGACTATCTGCGCACGCAGATGCCGGTATGGCGCGAACGGTATCCCGGGGTCGAAGCACTCCGCGTCGCCGTCATGGGTTGCGTCGTCAACGGACCCGGGGAGTCGAAGCATGCCAACATCGGGATCTCACTGCCCGGCACGTTCGAAGAGCCGAAGGCCCCGGTATATGTGGACGGGCAGCTCAAGGTGACGCTCAAAGGCGAGACGATCGTGCGCGACTTCCTCGCGCTTCTGGACGAGTACATCGAACAGCGTTACGGCGCGGTGGCCGCGCGGAGCTCATAGAATGGTGAGTCTCGAAACCCCCGTATGCGATTTTGGCTGGCCGGCCGTCGATTTCGATCTTCGGGGAACTGACGGCAAGCGCTACCGCCTGCGCGACGTGCGCGGCGAGCGCGGCACCCTCGTCATGTTCATCTGCAATCATTGTCCGTACGTGAAGGCCGTGCGGGAGCGCATCATCCGGGACTGCCGAGAGCTCGAGAGTCACGGCATCGGCGCGATCGCGATCATGTCGAACGATCCCGCCGAGTACCCCGAAGATTCGTTCGACAACATGCGGCGGGTCGCCCTCGAGTATCACTTTCCGTTTCCCTACGTGTGGGACGAGACGCAGGAGGTCGCCAAGGCCTACGGGACGGTCTGCACGCCGGATTTCTTCGGCTTCAATGCCAATCTCGAGCTCCAGTATCGCGGCCGGCTCGACGCGTCGCGCAAGGAAACCGCGCCGCCGGACGCGCGCCGCGACCTGTTCGAGGCCATGGTCCAGGTTGCCAGTACCGGCCGCGGGCCGCTCGAGCAGATTCCCAGTATTGGCTGCTCGATGAAGTGGCGGAACACCGCGAGCGCCGAAGGGTTGAACAAGGGCTGAGCTAGGGAGCGTATTCCCGTCATGCACCATTTGGTGCAATGAAACGCGAACGGCGGCCCTGCTCTGGCAGCAGGTCGCCGTTCGTGCTTTCGTACATAAGGGGAAAAAACATGATCCATCCCACTCGCTGGACGGTTGCCGTCGCGCTCGGTGTGCTTGCGGCCTGTAAGAGCGTGGCCCCCGTCGATTCGCCATACTCGGGCTACATCAAGAACAAGCAACCCACCACGGTGTGGGTCACCCGGGCCAATCATTCCACCGTGAAGGTCGACGGTCCACGGATCTTTCACGACACGTTGGTTGGCGCGGTGCAGGGCCAGTATACCGAGATCGCGATGTCGGACGTGGCGCATATGTCGGCCATCAAGGACGACAAGACGAAGACCATTCTCGCGGCCACGGCGGGCGGTCTGGTTACGGTCGGCGCGCTCGTGTGGATTTTCCAGGGGCAGGGGTCGGGTCAAAACCAGACGCCCACGGGTGTCGGCGGGACCTGCGATCCCGACACGGGATGCGGTCCCGGGCAGCAGTAGCTTCGTACGACAACTGTGTTGTCACAAGGGGGCGATATGACGCATCCCGTTCGCTGGACGGTCGCGGTCGCACTGGGGCTCGCATTCGCGGCCTGTAAGTCCGTGGCGCCGGTCGACTCGCCGTACTCGACGTATATCAAGAACAAGCAGCCGACCACGGTCTGGGTCACGCGCGCCAACCACACTGTCGTCAAAGTGGATGGACCACGGATTTTCAATGACACGCTGGTCGGCGCGGTGCAGGGCCAGTACACCGAGATCGCCATGTCGGACGTGGCGCATATGTCGGCCATCAAGGACGACAAGACGAAGACCATTCTCGCGGCCACGGCGGGCGGTCTGGTCACGGTCGGCGCGCTCGTGTGGATCTTCCAGGGGCAGGGGTCAGGAGATGGGCCGCCACCGCCCTGCGATCCCGATACGCCGTGCGGACCGGGCACACCGTAACGGCACGAACGCGTCTTGCGGGCAAAACGGCACATGCGCAACGCATGTGCCGTTTCTATTTGGCGGAGGTTTTGCGCCCCAGCGCAATCCGGCCGCTGCCGCTCAGGATTCGGGTGCGGCTTGGAGTGCCCGTGTTGTTCGCGATCAGATCGGTAAGCCCCTCGTAGTAGCGGATCCCGATGGCCAGGAGGGGCCAGCGCAATTCGAAGTCGAACGCGACCCCGGCATCCACGCCGGCGATCTGGTCGCCGATGTCTCGCTCCACTACGACGGGAGCGCCCCCCGGGCTCTGTGTCGTATAGCGATCGGTCGCGCCGGTGACGAAAGCAATATCGGGTCCGGCGCCGAACCGCACCCCGACATCCCGTTGCGGAGCGTATTTCAGGAGGATCGGGATATCGAGGGTCGAGATGGAGCGGGTCATCGTCCCGCTCGCGACCAGCGGGTCGAGCGTCGGATCGCCGATGGGCAGCGGGTGCAATCCGGTCGCGCCGCGGGACGAAATGGGCAGCAGCCCGGTGGTGAGATGCGCGTGCTGCGAGAAGCGCCAATCGCCGAACAGACCGAACAGCGGCGCGTTCTTCCGCTCCGCGGCACCGAGCCCCGTGAGCGTGGCGAAGTTCATCCCGACTTCGAAGCCGATATTGAATGTCTCGGACGACAGCGCGCTGCCGGCGAGGTAGCCCATCAGCACCTGTCCCGCCGAGCTGGCGGGCACCGCGATGAACAGAGATATCCAGGCAACCTGCCGACCCAGACTCACAGCCCGAAGCGATAGTTCAAGACCAGCAGCGCCTGCACGCGGCCGAAGAATCCCACCTCGCCGCGAAAATGCCAGTGCCGGTTCAGCTCATAGGTGCCACCGACGAGCATGTTCCAGGGATCGGCCGGAGCCTTGGTGAGACTATAGTTCACCCGCGTGGCGCCCAGGTTGGCATTGGCGATTCCCGCAACCAGGGAATCGGCCAGTCGCTTCTGGACCGGCGTCAGGTTCTGATACCAGTCGCTCGACTGGTAATTGGCAAGTCGGCTCTTGAGCGAGTCCGCGATTGCCGGGGGGATGGCTTCGGCCAGCGTTACCGTCCCGTTCGTTTCGTTCACAAGTTTCTGATTGCTCGTTCCGATCCAGAAATTCACCCGCTGCCGCGCGTTCAATTTCCAGGTCTTGCCGAGCCGAAAGCTGAGGATGCGACCGCGAACGGGTTGGTCGAGCTTCTCCAGATCGGTCCAGCTCCAGTTCACGTCTCCGGCCAGCCAGTTGTGACGAATACCGATGGTGCCGGTCAACCCGATCCCCCCGTACACGCCGGTTTGCGAGACTTCGCTGGTGAATGATACTGGCTCCGTCACCGGCACCTTGGTATTGGCCCACGCGTTTCCTCCGAAGCCGTACACGTTGAGAAACGGGAGCACCCAGAGATCCGCACGAATGTTGAGCGAGGTGACCCGGCTGCGTGCCTCGCCCAGTGTGATCCACGGGGACGGCTCGGGGGGATTGTCGTTCACGCTCAGCCCGAGCTGACTCAACGCGATCCCCTGATTCATGTAAAAGGAGTTGACGTTGAGGCCAACGGGCAGCGGCAGCTGGAAACCGCGTTGGATCGCCTGGCGTCCGAGAATCGGGAAGGTCTGGTGATAGGTCGCGAGAATGCTGTCGCGTTCGGCAGGCGAAAGGGCGAGATCGGGGTTCTGCGCGGCGGCGATTCCGACGGGCGTGAATGCGCAACACGCGCACCACGCGAAGCGTTTGGCGAGAACCTTTAACATCGCGCGATCGCTCCTCACTGCACCAGCGTTGACGCTCGTTTCGCCGCTCCCACCAGATTACCGCCGCATGACCCGGGTGGGCGCGTCACCCAGGCGATTCAGCGTGCGCGCGACGCGGAACAGGTCGCCGACGTCGTAGAAGTCGACCGCAATGATATTGGGGAGCCGGTTACGCTGCTGCTGGCATTGGCGCGCGCGCCGGAGCAGGAAATCGTACGCATTCACGACTTCCGCGTTGGACGGCTTGGGCGCCGGCGTCGTCTCGAGCCAGTGGTTGATCTGGAACATCGCGGGCGCCGTGCCGCCGCGGTTCGGGCGGCACGAGAAGTCCGCGGCGGTGTGGAACGAGTACGGCGTTTCCTGAATGAAATCGAACGCCGCACGCAGCCAGGGCACGCCGGGCCGTCCGGATTCCGTGAACACGAGGAGCCGTTGGTCCTGATCGATCAGTCGCCGCAGGGTCGGGAACGGCCGGACCAACGGTCCCGTATAGATGAAATGCATCAGGCCCGCATCCTGGAACGCCTTGGCGAGGTCCTCTGGAGTCACGTAGTCCTCGACCACGATGAGCACGACTTCGCCGGGGTTCGTGGCGAGAAATTCTCCCACGCCGTGGAGAGCGGGCACGACCGCGTAGGCCCCGAGCTCGCAGAATCCGTGACAGAAGTACAGTCCCGAGACACCGGTTTCATGTCCCAGGAATCGGGCGCGGATGCGGAGCGCCGCGGCGGTCGCCTCGGGCCCGAGCACCTCCTCGATCTTTTTCTCCGACGTTCCCTCGCGCTTGAAATCCGTGATTACGTGCTGTTCCGCCGGCACGCCGTAGTGAACGTCGATGAGCAACGCGCGGATGCCGTCCGCGAGCTGGCGGGGAAACGCGTGATTGTGGTGCGGGAACATCCAGCCGGGAATCTCCGCGTTCGACATGGCGTTGTGCGCGCCGGGAAACACGACCTGATCGATGCGCCGATCGCACAACTCGGCAAAGCCGTTGCACACCGTCACGACGCCCACGGCCTCGGGCGGTTCCGGTGGCTCGCGAAGCACGAATAGCGCTGCCGCGCCGAGCACCAGTACCAGAACCGCCGCGACCGCCGCAACGGTCCTCCAGGCTCGCGCCTCGGTCCGGCCGGGGGTCGGAGCGGTGGCCACGCCGGGAACCGTCGACAGGACGAGCCGGAACACCTCACGCAGTCCCAGAAAGATGAGCACGAGCCCGAGGACGAACAGCAGGCCCGTTGCCGCGGTCGCCGGTTTGACGGCGGCGAAGGCGCCCAGCGCGAGCAACAGCAGCGCCCGGCCCAGAAGGGCCCTGCGCTGGAGCGGGCTCGTGATCCAATGCCAGACCGCTTTCACGCGGGCCAAGGGGTCCACTGCCTCGAGAATGGTGGTGCCCGCGGAGACGAGCACGAGACCGCTCGCCATATTGATGATGGCTAACGGCTTGAGGGCGCCGAGGTAGGCGACCCAGATCCCGTGGATGAAACCGCGCAGGCTCGCATCGGGCGTGATCGCCGCCGCAATGAGGCGGCCCGCCGGGAGCAGGGCGAGCAGCGCGACGCCGACGGCGAACAGCGCGCCCCCCGCCCTCACCAGCGCCGTCAGCCGGTCCGAGGCGACCCAAACGGCCGCCACCAACGCTGCGACTCCCAGCCCGAGCATCAGCCACGCGACCCACAGGAGATGACTGGCAAAGGCCCAGCCGGAGATGAAGCGTGCGAACGTGGCCTGCGCCTCCGGGGAGGCGAGTGTGGTCTCGATGCTGGGCGGAATTTTGGCCGCGAGCTCGGGGCTCGCGTTCTCGAGCGCCCCGCGGATCAGCACCGAAAAATCGGGGAGCGAGAGGATGACATTCTTTCCCGCCGCCTCGAACAACTGGTGGTGCGCCTCGCGCGCTGCCGCCCGTACGAAGGCGCGGAACGGTGGCGACGCGACGACCGCGTTCACGCCGGACTCGAGCACGGGACGCACGCTGACGAGATTGGGACGCTGCGCTACGATCGCGTCCGTGATGCGCGCCGACAGGTAGCTCGAGACGCGGGGGTCCGACAGACTCGCGGCAAGATGTCGAGCGAAGGGGTCGGGCCGGAGGACGCCGCGGGTGGCCCCACCCACCACGAGTGCCGTCCACAGGAGCAGGGCACCGAGGATCAGGAGGAGAGGGGAGGTTCGTGTCCCACGATTCGGAGCCATAAGTGATGATTTCTCCCGATTGCGGCGTCGGCGCGATTGTCCGAAGGTGCTAGGCTACTTCACCACCGCCTTCAGGAGGGGGTCCCTGACGCCCATCCACAGGAAGCTGATCCAGGAGTTCGACGGATCGTAGGAGCGGCTGGACGTGCCGATCGTCGGTTTCTTGCCCTTCTCGTCCGGATTGTTTGACCGCACCTTGAACTTGTTGGCGGCGAACTCCACCACCCCGGCTTTGACGAACCCCAGGACACCGCCGCTCGAGAAATCGATGGCCAGATCTCGGTACAACGGCGTGGCTTTCCCCTTCGCGATTCCCCCGCTCGTGTGAATCGAGAACACGATACTGTCCGCTTGACCGCCCTTGATCCGCACCGGCGTCGTTTCCTGGAGAAACCCGTTGAAGGCCGCGACGGGCATCGGCCCGAGCCGACCCGTCAGGTCGAATTGAAAATTCGGGGCATCGAGCGGGACCGTGATGTGCACCAGCAGCGTGCCTTGATTCATCAGCCGGGTACTGGCGTCGACGGTCAGCGGGATCCCCTTCGATGGCACATCGACGTGCACGATCCGGCAATCGAGCTGGGCAAACGTGATCTGTCCCGCCCGGGGGCGGTCCTTCTTTCGCTCCTGATAGGTGATCTGGCTTTGGCGAATCAGGAGCGTATCGACGCGAACCGCCGGCTTCGAGCGCTGGGCCGCCTGTTGCGGCGTCGAGTACCGGCCTTTCGGTCCGGGGGGCAGCCGTTTATCGGACAGCACGTCGAGTTGTGCCCCGGTCAGCTCGAGCGCGCGGATGTGCACATCGCCCGTTCTGAGGAGCGTCCGGTAGGCGACGCCACGACCCGCGAACGTCTGCAGGGAGAATGCGATTCGGTCGTGCCGGCGGCGTTGGGCCCGGGTCCACGCGTCGCCCGCAAGTCGTGGCGCGTACACGATGCTGTCGAGCCGGAAGGTCGAATCCGTGATTCCGGCATCAATGGCCCCGATCGCGAACTCGCTCAGGGTGTCCGGCCGCAACACGAACTGCGAGGCGTCAAACCGTACGCCTTTGGAGTGCAGCGCGCTGTGTTCTCCGAGCGGCGCCAGGGGATCGAATTCCACGAGCTCGGCCGCAAGGCGCGCCCGTTCGAGACTCACCGACCATTCGCCTCGAGGCCCCGGGCGCCGTAACGAGAACGCCATCGTCGGGAATGCGATGTCGGCGATGTCGAAGCGCGTGATCCCAAGCGGTGGGCGACGCGGGGCGGAGGGGCCACGCTCGTCTATCGTGTCGGGACGGTCGGCGACCTCCTGCGCCAGTTGCTGCAGCTGGATAGCTGCCGCAACGCTGGAACAGCCCATGTGGCCGGCGTCGAAGCGATGCTGCAGCGCGAGCCTGAGGACGTGGACCCCCGCAATGCGGCAGCCTGTTGCGCGCACCTGAAGGTCCGGCAAGGGGACGGCGCGATGCTGATTCGCCGCGGTATCGGTGGTCACGACGGCGGAATCGAACGAGAAATATCCGATGAGCGGATGGAAATCGAGATGACCGAGGTTCAAGCGGTAGGCATTTTCCGTGCGGCGACCTACCTCATCCACGGCCCAGTTCGCGAGCCCGTCACCGACGTACCTATCCCACCAGCTCAAGTACGCAAACGCACCGAGCAGGAGGGCGCCGAGGACACCGGCGACAATGGACCACTGGCGTCGGGTCATGTTCGAGGCAATTGCCTGTGCGAGAGGATGGGGGAACGCGCGAGCGCTCAATATTGGACCTTGGGTCTAGGGCATCGCTCCTCGCGCGCGATCGCCCTGTGGTGCGCCATTTTGATACCATCCGCGACCGCGATCCTTCACACCATTGTCAGGTGCTCGCGCGCGTCCGTTCAGCCGCCCTCCTCGGGATCGACGCGTATCTCGTTGACGTAGAAACCGACATCGCGAACGGCTTGCCCTCGTTCGCGACCGTGGGCCTGCCGCAGGGCGCGGTCAAAGAAGGCCGCGAGCGCGTGTACGCCGCCGTCGCGAACACCGGATACACCTTCCCGTTGAAGCGCATCACCGTGAACCTCGCCCCGGCGGACATCCGGAAAGAGGGATCCGCGTTCGACCTGCCGATCGCGGTCGGCATCCTCGCCGCCACGGAGCAGATCTCGCCCGAGCGGCTCGCGCAGGTGGTCGTCCTGGGGGAGCTGGGGCTCGAGGGCGCGATCCGCCCCGTGCGCGGTGCGTTGCCGGTCGCGCTTGCGGCGCGCGCCGCTCGAGTCGAAACACTGGTGCTGCCGTGCGAGAACCTGGGCGAGGCCGGCGTCGTCACGGGCATCCGGGTGCTGGGCGCGGCGAATCTCGCCGAGCTCGGCGACTTTCTCGACGGCCGCCGCGAGCTTCCCCGGGCCGACGTGGACGTCGCGCGCCTCTTCAACGAGCGCCAGCGCGACGAGGTGGATTGCGCCGAGGTGAAAGGTCAGGCGCACGCTAAACGAGCACTCGAGGTCGCCGCCGCCGGTGCGCACAACCTGCTCATGGTCGGCCCACCCGGCTCCGGGAAGACCATGCTCGCGCGGCGGCTGCCGACCATCCTCCCGAAAATGAGCCTCGACGAAGCGCTCGAGACGACCAAGATCCATTCGGTCGCGGGCGTCCTGCCGCTCGGCGAGTCGCTCGTCGCCCGCCGGCCATTTCGTGCACCGCACCACACGATCTCGGATGCCGGTTTGATCGGTGGAGGGTCGTATCCCCGGCCCGGCGAAGTGAGCCTGGCGCATGGCGGTGTGCTGTTCCTGGACGAGCTGCCGGAGTTCCGGAAGAACGTGCTCGAGGTGCTCAGGCAGCCGATGGAAGACGGCGTCGTGACGATTGCCCGCGCCGCGATGAGCCTGTCCTACCCGGCGCGGTTCATGCTGGCGGCCGCGATGAACCCCTGCCCGTGCGGCTATTTCGGCGACCCGCAGCACCACTGCTCCTGCGCGGCGCAAGGCGTCGAGCGGTATCTCGCGCGGGTGTCGGGTCCGCTGCTCGATCGCATCGACATTCATCTCGAAGTCCCGGCGGTGAAATACCAGGCCCTCGCCACCCCGGGCGGCGGCGAGCCGAGCGAAGCGGTGCGCGACCGCGTCGATCGCTGCCGCGCGGTGCAGCGCGACCGGTTCGCGAACCGGCCGGGGATTTACGCCAACGCCCACATGACGCCGCGCGACCTGCGGACATTCTGTCGCGTGTCCGACGGCGCCGACGCGCTCTTGCGCACGGCGCTGACGCGCCTCGGCCTCTCCGCCCGCGCCTATCACCGCATCCTCAAGATCGCGCGGACCATCGCCGACCTGGACGGGGCAGGGGATCTCGCCCCGAAGCATGTCAGTGAGGCGATTCAGTATCGCAGCCTCGATCGCCGGGTGGCCACCTGAGCCTTAAAAAAGGGGGGGGTTGTTAGATATGCATGGAGAAGGCATATTGATGCATATGAGAACCACATTGATCATCGACGACCGCCTGCTCGACGAGGCGCGCCGGCTCACCGGATTGAAGGAGAAGACCGCCATCGTCCGTGCCGGCCTCGAGGCGCTGATCGCCCGGGAGAGCGCGAAGCGCCTCGCGATCCTGGGCGGCACGGAGCCCGGTGCCGCCCCGATCCCGCGCCGCCGCGTGTCGTGATCCTCGCCGACACGTCGGTCTGGATCGATCATTTCCGGCGCGGCAATGCCGTGTTGCGTGAGCGGCTCGAGTCGGACACAATCACGACGCATGCATTCGTGCGCGGCGAGCTGGCACTGGGCCAGTTCAAACGTCGAGAGGAGATCTTCCTGCACTTCGACCGGCTGCCACAGATTCCGGTGGCCAGTCATGACGAAGTGCTCACGTTCGTCGAGCATCACAAGATCTACGGCGAGGGGATGGGGTGGGTCGACGCACACTTGCTGGCAGCGGCCCTGCTATCGGAAGTGAGCGTCTGGACCCTCGACACGGCGCTCGAACGGGCGGCGCGAACGCTCGGGATCAACGTTGACGGCCGGCGCCGATCCTGAACGGCTGCGCGCGCATGTCAACGCGCTCTCAGGCCCGCGCCATCGTCACACCGCTCCCGACGCGCTCGCCCGAGCCGAAAATTACGTCGCGCGAGAGCTGCATGCTCTCGGGCTCACCGTCGAGCGCGTGCCGTTCGTGTTTGATGGCGCCGAGTATCACAATGTCGTCGGCACGCGGGCGGGAACCGCTCCGGACCGCCCGCGCGTCCTGATCGGCGGACATTTCGATACTGTCCCGCTCACGCCCGGAGCGGACGACAATGCGAGCGGCGTGGCGGCGATGCTCGAGGCGGCCCGGATGCTCGCGTCCGAGACGTGCGCCGCCACGCTCGAATTCGTGGGCCTGAACCTGGAAGAGCCCCAGGGGTTCCGCTACCGCGTCGGAAGCGATGCCTATGCGCGCGCGATGCGGCGGCGCGGCGTGCGGTACCGCGGGGTGTTGATCCTCGAAATGGTCGGGTACACCGACGCCGCCCCGAAGAGTCAGCGCATTCCGGCGCTCCTTTTCTGGAAGCGCATTCCGAAAACCGGGACCTTTCTCGCCGCGACGGGCGATGGGCAGTCGGCCCGGCTGCTGAGAGAGTTCGCGACGGTGGCCCGGCGCGCGGTGCCCGAACTTCCCGTCGTGACATTTCGCAGCCCGTTCCGTGGTTGGCTCGTGGCCCACACGCGCCTATCGGATAACGCGTCCTTCTGGGATCAGGGATATCCCGCCCTCATGCTGACCGATACCGCCTTCATGCGGAACCCCTATTATCACACACGGGGCGACCGGATCGAGACGCTGGATTTCGCGTTCATGACCCATGTCACTGATGCCGTGGTAGCTGCCGCACGAAACCTGGCCGGCGGCGACTAGCCCGCTTCCCGCTTCCCCCTTCCCGCTTCCCCTCTCTCTGGCCGGTTTCGACCCCGTTTCCTACCTTGGGGGCCGATGATCCAGGGAATGGGCGTGTCCGATTGGCTGACGGCACGGGGGGTGAGCCCCGAGCTCCAGTCCAAGCTGCTCCTGACCGCGATCACGATCGGCGCGCTGTGGGCCTTGCACCGGGTCGTGCTTGGCCTCGCCTATCGCCGGGTGACCGACCCCTGGATGCGCTATCGCTGGCGCAAGGGGGTGAGCTATGCCGCCCTCGTCATTGGCGTGATCGTGATCGGGCACACCTGGATCCCGGGAATGCAGACCCTGGCCACGTTCCTCGGGCTGCTCTCGGCGGGTCTCGCCATCGCGCTCAAGGACCCAGTCTCGAATTTCGCCGCCTGGGTCTTCATCGCGTGGGCCCGGCCGTTCGAGGTCGGCGACCGCATCCAGATCGGAGCTCATGCGGGTGACGTGATCGACCTGCGGCTGTTGCAGTTCACGTTGAACGAGATTGGCAACTGGGTGGATGCCGATCAGTCCACCGGCCGCATCATTCACATCCCGAACGGCCGCGTGTTCACCGAACCGGTGGCGAACTACGACAAGGGATTCAAATACATCTGGAATGAAGTCCAGGTGGTGGTGACGTTCGAGAGCAACTGGCGGAAGGCGAAGGAAATTCTCACGGCCATCGCGTTCAAACACGCGGAGCATCTCACGGCCCAGGCCGAGGAAGACCTGCTTACCGCATCACGGCAATATCTCATCAACTATCGGAAGCTGACACCGATCGTCTACACGAAAGCGATCGACTCGGGTGTGCAGCTCAGCATCCGGTACCTGATCGAGCCGCGGAAGCGGCGCGGGACCGAGCACGCGATCTGGGAGGACGTCCTCACCGAGTTCGGCGCCACGCCCGACATCGACCTCGCCTACCACACGGTTCGATCGTACCAGTACCTGCAGGAAGGAAAGCCGGCGCGGTTTCCGGAAAAGGCGGCGCGGCGCCCCGTGAAGGCGCCGGTCGGGGAGACGAACGAGTAGCGGCGCCGCAACCCTGATCGAACTGTGACCGAACCGCGACGCAAGACGTTACGCGCTTCCCATTGAACCGGACACGAGCCCGCCGCAGCTTGCCCGTCAAGATCATCGTCGCAGCGGATCTCCAGTCGGGGCCGCAAGCCGGCGCTCCTGAGTTGCTGGAGCACCGGCCGGAACCGCGCGGCGCGAACCCGCCCGCATCCGCTGTGACAGCTGAATCCATACCACCGCGCCGAGGATGATGCTCATCGCGAGCACCATGCGCGCGGTAATCGGCTCCCGCAGAATGACCCAGCCGAGCAGCACCGCGATCACCGGATTCACGTACGCGTACGTCCCGACGATGGTCGGTGAAGCGTGGCGCAGCGCGTAGCCGTACGCGCTGTAGCCCAGGATCGATCCGAACATCACCAGATAGGCGAGCGCGCCGATGCCGGCTTCACTCAAGTGCCAGTGGCTCCACTCTCCGCGCACCGACCCGATCAGCGTGCTGACCACGCCACCCGCCATCATCTGTACGGCGGCGGCCATGTAGGGGCTCGTTTGCGTGGGATGTCGTTTGGCGTACACGGAGCCGAGCGACCACCACATGCTCGCGAAGGTGAGTGCGATCGGACCGCGCAGATCCGCGTGCAGGAGCTCGCGCGGCGACGCCCCGACGAGCAACATCGTCCCGAAGAATCCCGTGAGCAGCCCCACGACGACGCGCCAGTTCAGCTCTCCCGATCCGCCGGGGATCACCGCGTCGAAAAACGCCATCCACAACGCCACCGTGACCACGAACACGCTCGCCACGCCGGACGGCGTGTACTGTTCGGCCCAAACCACGAACGAGTTGCCGCCCGTGAGCAGCAGGATGCCGACAATCGCGAGGACCCGCCAATCGACGCGGCGTGTGGGAAGGTGATCTCCCAGCGCCAGCGCGGCGGCGGCGAGCAGCAGGCCCGCGACGAAGAACCGCACGCCGGCGAACAGAAACGGCGGCAGCACCCCCACGCCGATGCGGATCGCGAGATAGGTCGAGCCCCAGAACACACAGACGATGAGATAGGCGACGAGCGCCCGGCCGCGCAGCGCACTCATGAGCGTATGATAAGCATGGTGGATCACCTTACGATGCCGATATCCGCTTTGTTGCGGGCGAACTGTCTTGTATTCCCAAGTTCTAAGTCATTAGTATTTCGCCATGTGCGAGCAGATCACGCCGCTCGTCCGGGCGCGGGCAATCATCCGGGACATTCCCTCGGCGTTGCTCGGATTCTCGGGCGGGGTCGATTCCAGTGTGCTCGCCGTGCTGCTGCGGCAGGAGCTCGGCAGGGACCGCATGCTCGCGGTGATTGGGCGAAGCGCCTCCTATCCCGAAGCCCAGTGGGAAACGGCGCGACGCGTCGCCGCGCGGTTTGACATTCCCGTGCTCGAGATCGACACGCACGAGCTCGATGACGCCGATTACGTCGCGAATCCCACGAATCGCTGCTTCTTCTGCAAGCGCGAGCTGTGGGCCCGCCTTGGGGCGGCGGCGGCGGCGCGCGGTCTGGCGGTGGTATGCGACGGCACCATCGCCGAGGATCTGCGGGAGCACCGTCCCGGGCGCGCGGCGGGTCTCGGGGCGGGGGTGCGCTCGCCGCTCGCCGAGGCGGGCCTCACCAAGGAGGACGTGCGCGCGCTCTCGCGCGAGCTGGGGCTGCCCACCGCGGAG
>DATIWU010000167.1:0-2322 GCA_035519195.1 Gemmatimonadales bacterium | reverse complement strand
AACCTCGACGGAACGTCTCCATGGCATGCGTCCGCGCGTGCCATAGGACTGTATGAAACGGTCAGCGGGCTCGCGGATTCGGCGGTGCTGGCCCGCTGGCGGTCTCCGTATGTCGGGCTGGAAATCGCGACCAGCTACCGTCGCGTCGTGTCGGAACGAGTCGTAGAGGGACGCTGGCACGGGATCAAAGTTGCCGCCGCGGCGGCGGGATTCCTGGGCGCACGTTCCTGGTGGAGGTCACAGCTCTCCGTAAGCGCGGGCAAGGGAGTTGGGAGAGTCGACCTGTCCGGGGAGACGTGGCTCCTCGTCGGCGGCGGTCTCGATATCGTGAACGCCTTCCTCGTGGGCGGGTCCTGGGACATGGCGGACCGTCCAGCCCTGTACGGCTATCACTACGCGGAGTTTCGGCCGGATCGCGCCGGCGTGGCGAACGGCGGGGCGGACGTCCGTCTCGTGGGAGCCACGAGCCTGGGGATTCGCGCCGCGTGTCTCGCGAGTCCGAGCAAGGACACGTGCGGCGGGGCCGTCAGGCTCGCCACCGTCTGGGACGGCATTGCGGCGAGTATTGGGATTGGCGTTCCCGCAAGCGGCACGACCATCGTGTTCGCGAGCTTCAGAGCCGCGGCGCTGTAACGAGCGATCGGGGATGCGTCTGCCCGCAAGCCCGCGTGCGCGACGAATGACGGCCCTCGTGGCGCCGGCGCTCGCCCTGGTGGTCCTCAGCATCCCGAGCTCGCGGCCGCCGGTGGTGCTGCTGGATCGTCGCCGGGATACGATACCCGTGTTCAGCTGGAGCAAGGATAGTCTCTGGTTTGCGCTCGAGCGGGAATACCGCGAGTTTCGCGCGCTCGGGTGCGGCGGGCTCACGGCACGGGTCGATGCCGCGTTGGGGGCGGGAAACCGCATGATCGGTGCGATCGGGTCCCAGCGGCAGACCCCGGCCGCCCCGGTGTTCGATAGCCTGCTCGACGACACGTTCCAAGCCGCCCCCATGGTCGCCGTGTGTCAACAGCGGCTGCCCGACTACGTGCGCCTGGTCACGCGGACCCGGAGCGCCGTGAAGCGCCAGTCGGAGCACTGGGACGTCACCGACCTCAACACCAGAATCCGGGTGTACACGCTCCTGTTCGGCGGTCGAGCCGCGCTCGAAGAGGTGATGCTGCAGGACTCGATCGACGCGAGACCGGAGCTGGTGCTCGAGGATGACGAGCCGTCTCAAACGCCGTTCACCAGAATCCTCGGCGTGACGATCCACAGCGGCGACATCCTGGTATCGCGTGGTGGGGCTCAGGTGTCGGCGCTGATCGCCGTTGGAAACGACTTCCCGGGCAACTTCTCGCACGTCGCGCTCGTGTACGTCGACCAGAAGACGAGCCTTGCGTCCGTGATCGAATCGCGGCCCAAGAGCGGCGTCGCTGTCCATGGTCTGGAGGACTATCTCGCCGACGTGAAGCTGCGGGTCATGGTGCTGCGGTTGCGGGCTGACCTGCCGGCGCTGGTCGCCGATCCGATGCTGCCGCACAAGGCTGCGGACCTCGCCCTCGCGGCGGCGCGCCGGCGGCGCATTCCGTACAACGTGCGCATGGACTTGAACGACAGCACGCGGATGTATTGCTCCGAGGTGCCTTCGTCAGCCTACGGCCGGTTTGGGGTTCATCTGTGGATGGGGATGTCCACCATCTCCCTGCCCGGCGTGGCAAGCTGGCTGACGGCCATGGGGGTGCGCCATTTCACGACCGAGGAGCCCTCGGATCTGGAGTACGATCCCCAGGTTCGCGTCGTGGCCGAGTGGCGCGATCGCGAGACGCTGTTCATGGATCACGTCGACAATGTCGTGACCGAAGCGATGCTGCGCGGCGCGCAGCACGGCGCGAGGCTCGAGTACCCGTGGTACATGCTCCCGCTGGGCAGGCTCGCCAAGGGGTACAGCTCGCTCCGCAATTGGGCTGGCTCCTCGGGACCGGTTCCCGACGATATGGACGCGGACGCGGCGATGCATGTGGTGAGCTTCGACGCGAAGCACACGGCCATCAAGCGCCGGGTGCTCGCGCAGGCGGACCGGTTCAAGCGCGAGGAGGGCTACGTCGCGCCCGAGTGGGATCTGCTCCAATTCGCGGAACAGGACTCGGCCGCTGCCGTGAACATGGCCACCTACCTGGCGACGCTGCGGGAGCAGTTGTGAGCCGACGTGTGTGGCGAGGTGTCTTCCTCGTTCCGATCGTACTGATCGCCTCGGCTCACGTCGGCAGCCCGGACACGTACTTCGAGGGGACCGCGGGTCCTTACCCGATACGTGTCATCGTCCGCAACCCGGGCGTTGTC
>DATIWU010000166.1:0-16711 GCA_035519195.1 Gemmatimonadales bacterium | reverse complement strand
TCGCCCGCAAAGCGCCGGCGGAGCGCGGACTCGTAGACCTGAACGATGTCGTGCAGCGGACGCTCGTGCTGATGAGTTACGACCTGAAGCTCAAGAGCATCACGATCGACAAGAATCTGGCGCGCAATCTCCCCCCTGTGCTGGGCGATCGTCACGCATTGCAGCAGGTGGCGCTGAACCTGCTCACGAATGCCGCGCACGCGGTGGCCCAGAATCCGCCCGACGAGCGCCGCGTGATTCGCGTGACGACGGGGGTTGGGGAGCGCGTGCGCCTCGTGGTGCAGGACTCGGGGCCCGGCATTCCGGACGACGTCGTGCCACACTTGTTCACGCCGTTCTTCACGACCAAAGAGCCCGGTCAGGGAACGGGACTCGGGCTCTCCATCACGTATTCGATCGTTCAGTCACACGGCGGGCAGATCACGCTCGAGCGCGACGCCAATGGCGCGCCGAGCCGCGGCGCCACCTTCGTGGTGGAGCTGCCGGCCGCCTCGGGCGATGCCACGGCGCTCGCGCCGGCGCGCGAGCCGTTGCAGGAGCGCGGGCTGGCGAAGCGGAATATTCTGCTCGTCGACGACGATCCGGCCGTGCGGCGGCTGGTGAAGGCATTGTTCGGCCGCGAAGGGCATGCCGTCGACGTCGCACGCAATCCGCAGCAGGCGATCGACATGGCGCGGGCGCGGGGCTACGATCTCATTCTCGCCGATGGGCAGGCGAGTGTGCGCGGGAAGCTGTTCATCGAGGCGCTGGTGGAAGCGAGGCCGGCGCTCAGGGAACGGACGCTCGTGGCGACCGGAGACATCCGGCAGGGTACGGAAGAAACGCTGGCCAGGCTGGGGTTGCGCTACGTGCGCAAGCCTTTCAATCTGCGCGATCTCCTGGACGAAGCGGCACGGGTCTGGGACGGCCGCGCGGAATCGTAGGCTTCCGCCGGCCAGCCGTACAGGGCCAGATTCACCGATCCTCCCGGCGTAAACCGTACGCCTTCCCGCAACAGCAGCGCGCGTTGCACGACGGCAGCGTGATCGTGGGCGGCGAGCGAAATTCGTCCCGACGCGTTCACCACGCGCCACCACGCGAGATCGGAATCGTCGGGGAGCGCCGACAGGGCCCATCCCACCGTTCGCGCGGCGCCGGGCCGGCCCGCCAGCCGCGCCACCACGCCATAGGTCGCCACGCGTCCCTTGGGAATGTGCTTGACCACCCGATAGATGTGCCGGTAGAACGGATTCACGGGCGCACCGGATAGCCGCGCCGCGCGAGGAACGCGCGGGCTTCGGGAACCGTGGTGCCGCGGTAATGAAACAGCGTGGCGGCCAACACGCCGTGCGCGCCCGCGTCGAGCGCCTGGGCCAGATGCTCGAGCGTCCCGGCGCCCCCGGACGCGATCACGGGAATGCGGACGGCGTGCGCGACCGCACCGGTCAGGGGAAGGTCGTACCCACCTTGCGTGCCGTCCGTGTCCATCGAGGTCAAGAGAATCTCTCCCGCGCCGAGCTGTTCGACCTTTGACGCCCACTCGACTGCTTCAATGCCGGTTGGCCCGCGACCGCCGCGCACCATGACCTCCCACCCTCTCTCCTTCCCGCTTCCCGCTGCCCGCTGTTTCGCGTCGATCGCCACCACCACACACTGGCGGCCGAACTCGTCTGCCAGTCGCGTGACGAGGGACGGATCGCTGACGGCGGCCGTATTCACTCCGACTTTGTCCGCGCCGGCGCGGAGCACGGCGCGCGCATCGTCCACGCTGCGGACGCCGCCCCCGACCGTGAACGGGATGAACAGTCGCTCCGCCACGCGCGCGACCAGGTCGATGAGCGTGCCCCGCTGTTCGTGGCTCGCGGTGATGTCGAGGAACACGAGCTCATCGGCGCCCTCCGCGTCGTAGCGCGCGGCCTGCTCCACGGGATCACCGGCATCACGCAGCTCCTGAAAACGGACGCCCTTCACGACTCGGCCGCAATCGACGTCCAGACAGGGAATCAGTCTCCGCGCTAGCATACGCGTAGAACGTCATCCAGCAAGCCCCCATCCCCCTTGCGGAAAAGCAAAACGATATCCTCGATCGCGCGCCGTTCGCGGGGCCACGCGAAGCGCCGCACGGCTTGACCGGGTGGCAGCCAGAGAAACTTGTCGTGCTCGGAGGAGAGTCGCACCGCCGCATCGGGAGGGACGAAGGCCGCGAACACCGCCACGAGCGCGACGCGATCCTGCGTGTGCTGATAGAACGACTCGACGCGACTCGCGTTGAACAATCGCAGCGGCTCGAGCCCCGTTTCTTCGCGCATCTCACGCAGCGCGGCCGCGACCGGTGTTTCACCCGGTTCGATCGTGCCGTGCACGGTTTCCCACGAGCCGGGACAGCGATCCCCCACCGCGCGCTCGAGCACCAGCACCTCGAGCCCGGCCGCCTTCCCTCCACCCTGTTTCTGACGCAGCACGTAGAGATCGATGAAGACGAGACCGGCCGCGGTCACGGCTGCCAGCGCGCGAACGCACGCAGCAGAGCCAGGCCTCGAGCCTGCGATTTCTCCGGATGGAATTGCACGCCGAGCACGTTCTCGGCGCCCGCAATCGTGGCGAACGTTTCGCCGTACTCGGCGTTTGCGAGCGCGAGCCCCTGCTCGAGCCCGTCGGGGTGATAACTGTGTACGTGATAGAAGAACGATCCGTCGGGATCGAAGGCCTCGGCCAGCACCGGGTGCGCGCGCCCCGAAGGCGTGAGGTCGACCTTCGCCCAGCCCACGTGCGGAACGGGCAGCGACGTGCGAAACCGCACGGCGCCGCCGGGCAGCAGCCCGAGCCCGCGCACGCCCGGCGCCTCTTCGCTCTGCTCCAGAAACAGCTGGAGCCCGAGACAGAGCCCGAGGGTCGGCTTGCCCCGGCCGACACTGTCCGTGATGGCATCCGCCAAGCCGCGTTCGGCGAGCGCACGCATGGCCGGGGCGAAGTGTCCCACGCCCGGCACGACGATGCGATCGGCGTGCCGCACGACCTCGGGGTCGGCCGAGAGCACCGCATCGGCTCCAACGGCACGCAACGCGCGCAGCACGCTCCCGACGTTGGACGCGCCGTAGTCGGCGACGGCGATCACGACAGCGTCCCCTTGGTGGACGGCGCGCCCCGCCCCCCCGCGCGCGGATCGAGGCTCGTCGCATCGCCGAGCGCGCGCGCCGTGGCCTTGAATACCGCCTCCACCACATGATGCGCGTTCTGGCCGCGCAGCAGATCGACGTGGAGCGTGAGGCCGCCGTGAGTGGCGAGCGCCCGGAAGAACTCGGGTGTGAGGGCCACGTCGTACTCCCCGAGCTTCTGCCAGGTCGGCGGATCGGCGTGAAACGCGACGAACGGACGCCCGCTCACGTCGACGACGACCCGCGCCAGCGCATCGTCCAGCGGGACGGTCGCCTGGCCGTAGCGCCGGATGCCGCTGCGATCACCCAGCGCCTGCGACAGCGCCTGGCCGAGCACGATCCCTACGTCCTCGACGGTGTGGTGTCCGTCGACATGAAGGTCGCCCGAGGCCGTGATGTCGAGATCGTAATAGGCATGCCACGCGAGCGCCTGGAGCATGTGATCGAAAAAGCCGATCCCCGTCTGCACGGTCGACCGCCCCGATCCATCCAGGTCGATGCGAACCCGCACGTCGGTTTCCTTGGTTTTCCGGTGGGCTTCGCCGCAGCGGCTCATGGTAACGTCCCGAAGATAGCGTCCAGTGCGCCGGCGACGGCGTCCACGTCCTCCGGCGTTCCCGCGGTCACGCGCAGGCAATTGTTGAGTCCCTGACCGGCAGACACGTCCCGCACGAGAATCCCGTATTCCTCGACCAGCCGTGTGAACACGTCCGCGGCAGGACGCGCTTCGCAGCGAAACAGCACGAAATTCGCGGACGAGGGGAAGGCCCGGATGCCACGGATGCGCGTTAACCGGGAGTACAGCCGCTCGCGCGCGGCGCGGATCCGATCCGTCGCTTCCACGAACGGCGTGGGATTGTCGAGCGCCACCTCAGCCGCCGCGAGCGTGACCTGGTTCAGGTTGTAGGGCAGCTTGGCCTTGGCGATCTCGCGCGCGACCGCCGGATGGGCCAGCGCGTAGCCGAAGCGCAGCCCCGCGAGCGCCATCGCCTTCGAGAAGGTGCGCAGCACGATCAAGCGCGGATACACAGGAAGCAGCGGAATCGCGCTCGGGCCGCCAAAATCCTGATAGGCCTCGTCCACCACGACGAGGGTCTCGGTGTCGGACAGGAGGCGCTCGATCACGCCGTCCGGAATCGGCGTCCCCGTCGGATTATTGGGCGTGTTCACCACGACGACGCGCGAGCCGCGAGCGCTCGCCGCCCTGAGCAGCCCTTCGACATCAAACTGGTAGTCGTGGGTGAGCGGGACGCCGATGTGCCTGCCGCCCAAAACCTCGGTCATGAGTCGATAGAGCGTGAACGTCGGGACCGATGTCACGACCCCGGTGCCCTCACCCACACTCACCATGAGCGACGCCTGGATCAGCTCGTTCGAGCCATTGCCGACCAGTACGCCCTCGGGCGTCCAGTCATGACGCAGGGCGAGCCGCTCGAGCAGGCCTGCGGGAGAGAACGCCGGATAGCGGTTCCACGATATCTCGCGCACGCGCGCGAGCACGGCGTCCTTGATCGCTTTCGGCACGTCATAGGGACTTTCATTCTGATTCAGCTTGCGCACGGCGTACGGAGCATTGAGCGTATAGGCGCTCTGGGCCCTGACCTTGGGCTTGATCAGCGCCAGCGCGTCGTCTGCCGTGGGCAGGGCGGCGGGTATCTGGGACATGGGGTCCTGAAGGAAACTAGCGACGACGGCCGAGCACTGCTTCGAGCCGCGCCGACAACGCGCGGGCGCGAAACGGCTTCGTCAGGAAGTCATCCGCGCCCAGCTCGAACACACGCACCTCATTGTCCTCATCGCCTTTGGCGGTCAGCACCACGACGGGGATACCGGCAGTCGCGGGACGGGAGCGGAGATGCGAAAGGACCCCGTATCCGTCGAGCCCCGGAAGATTCAGATCGAGGACGATGATATCGGGACCGATACGGTCCACCTGATCGAGCGCCTGCACGCCATCACGCGCCTCGGTGACCGCATACCCTTCCCGCTCGAGCAGATCTTTCATGACGCGCCGCAGGCTGTCTTCATCCTCGACGAGCAGCACCTTGCGCGCCGGGGTCCCCTGTGGACCGGAGCGGCGGCGTGGCGGGGCCTCCTCGAGCAGCTCGAAATTGTCGTCCAGCACTTCGGCGACGGCGAGCCCGGCCGCAGGCGAGCGTCGCGGCGTCCCCGTGGGGCCGCTCGTTCGGCTCACTCCGGCGGCGCGCGGGGGGTCCGCGGGTGCGGCGACCGGCGCTTCGTGGTTCGCCGTGGGAGATCCGCCCTGCGGCAGGTCGACGACGCGCAGCAGCTCCTCGAGCGTCGATTCGCCGCGCAGCACGTGATTCATGCCGCTTTCCCACAGACCGGTCATTCCCGCGCGTCGCGCCGCGTCCGCAATCCGATCGGCGGTCTGCCCCGACGCGATCGCCCGCTCGATCTCAGGAGTGACGGTGAGCACCTCGATGATCGAGAACCGGCCGCGATATCCGGTCATGGCGCAGTCGGGACAGCCCGCGGCGCGATACAGCGGCGTGCCGGTCGGAATCCAGCGGCGGTACTGCTCCCCCGGCGCTTCCATCCACACTTCCTTGCACGTCGGGCACAGCTTGCGCATCAGCCGCTGCGCCAGCACCCCGCGCAGCGCCGCGGCGATCTTGTACGACTCGACGCCGATATCGACCAGCCGCGTGACCGCGTTCGCGGCGTCGTTCGTGTGCAGGGTCGAAAGCACCAGGTGCCCCGTGAGCGACGCCTGCACGGCAATCTGCGCGGTCTCGCGATCGCGGATCTCGCCCACGAGCACGACGTTCGGATCCTGACGCAAGATCGAGCGCAGCGCCGTGGCGAAGGTGAGCCCCGATTTTTCCTGTACCTGCACCTGCACGATCCCGGTCATGCGATATTCGACGGGATCCTCGACGGTCACGATGTTCACGCCCTCGCTCTTGATCTGATTGATGCAGGAGTAGAGCGTGGTCGTCTTCCCGGACCCGGTGGGCCCGGTGACGAGAATAATGCCTTCGTGATACTGGAGCAGTTTCGTGATCGCTTCGGTTTCGGACGCCGCGAACCCCAGCGAGCCGAGGGTCTTCACGGTGGCGCGCGAGTCGAGTATCCGGATCACGACCTTCTCGCCCAGCGCCGCGGGAAGCGTCGACACGCGGAGATCGATCGGCTGTCCGTTCACCGCGACGCGCGCGCGGCCGTCCTGCGGCCTGAGCCGGTCGGCGATGTCGAGCTGCGACATGATCTTGATGCGCGAGATGAGCGGAATGCCCGCGGCGCGGGGAATCTTCATCACCTGGCGCAACACGCCGTCGATGCGGTAGCGGACGGCCACGCCGCCCTCTTCCGGCTCGATGTGCAGGTCGCTGGCGCGCGAGAGAATGCCTTCCGAGATGATCAGATCCACGAGCCGGACCACAGGGCGCTGGCTCGCTTCCTCGGCGGAAACATTGATTTCGTCCGCCGGGCGCTCCTCGAGCTGGACCAGCTCGCCCTGCCCTTCCATGCCCTCGAGCAGCTTGTCGATCATCTTCTCGGGGCGGTACAGCTCGTCCACCTTTTCCGAGATCCGGCCCGGATCGAGCAGCAGCATCCGAACCTCGCGTCCGGTTGCGAACGCCAACGCCTTCTCGGCGTCGAGATCGAACGGATTGGCGGTCGCGATCTCGAGATAGGAGTCGGTGATCCGGAGCGGCAGCACGCGGAACCGGCGCGCCAGCTGTTCGGGAACCTTGAGTTTGATTTGAGAGTCGAGCTGCTGGATGTCAGCGATTTTCAGCCGCAGGTGGCCGGACAGCGCCTCGAGCACCTGCTCGTTGGTGACGATCTTCGACTGGAGCAGGGTCTCCCACAGGGTACGCGAAGGCTCCGCCTTGGCCCTGATTTCGGCCAGGCGTTCGGCAGAAACTAGCTGCTCGAGTGAATGTGCAAGCCATTCATCCGGAAAGACGGTATCGGCCATGTGCCCCCTGCCCCCGGCTGACCCCTAAAGTAGCGGGACGCCCCAATGCGTCCAGTCCGAATCGCCCTCAGAGGATGCCCCAGAGATCACGCGTAACATCAACGGCAAACCGCACTTGCTGCGCCTGAACGCTGTAGCCGGCCTCGAACCGGAACAGGCCGAGCCACTCCGCCGCGGCGCCGATCGTCACTCGCGTTCCCGGTGTCGGCCGCCATGGAGTCCCCGGCACCTGGTGGTCGGCCCACCCGGCCGCAACGTAGGGCGCCAGGATCAGGGAGCTGGGTGTGCGGGTGCCCGCTCCGAGCGCGAACGAGATGAACGGGACCGGAACGCGCCACTCGAAGTGCACCAGTGCCATGCGGGTTCCACCCCACGCGCGAAAGTCGTCGCCGAGCAGTGTCCCACGTCCTCCGAGCACGAACGAGCGGTGCGCGGGCAGCGAGTCGGTCGCGATCCCGCCCTGCAGGCGAACCAGCGCGCGGGTGACCCCGAACGGGACAAGTAGCTCCGCTGTTGCGGTGGCGCGGCCGTACGTCGTGCCGCCATCACGCCGTCCTCCCTCGAGCTCGAGGCCACCGCTCACGTCGCCCCCGCTCATGCTCGGGCTCCTGGTGCGGGCACGGCGGCGCAATCCCACATCGACAAAATCGAGATCAGGACCGCCCAGCGCGGGATTGGGGCGATACATGCCCGACACGGGTGCCGCGCGCACGGCCAACGACCGCACCTCCTCGCGTCCCAATCCCGAGCTCCACTCACCCCGTAATCCGAGAGCGCCGCGCAGGCCGAGCCGTGCACCGGTGGCGAGATAGTAGTCCCCATAATCGTCGCCCATTTCCTGGGAGGTGAAGGAATTGACGAGCGGCGCGATGACCGGCTCATCCCCGACATCGCGCACCGTGCGGTACACCGATCCCTCGGCATTCAACGATCCGCCCAGGTGCTGCGTGGCGCGTACGAACCCCTTCGCTGCGCGATCGGAGAAGCCATAGCTCGCGAGGCCGCGCGCTTCGGTGTAGCCGCCCTTGCTGCGCCACACCGCCCCGGCGCCGAGTGCGAGCCCTTCGACCCGATTCACGTGGACCAGATCGCTCACCCCCCGCGCGCCCAGGCGTCCTCCCTCGAGCGTTTGGAGCACGCGCCGGCCCGCGACCTGTTCCACTTCCGCGCGCACCCGCGCCAGGTCATCCTGCCCGACGGGTTGGCCCGATCCCTGAATCGCGACCGGCAGCGGCTCGGCCCAGGGGAACGAATCGCGCTCGGCTTTGGGCAGCGCGGTGATTTCCTCGCCCCGGAACCAGCTCGCCGCGAGCCCCACGTTGAACACGTAGCCGTCGATCTCCCAACGCGACCGGATGATTCCCCGGGCCGGGATGTCGAGCCAGGTTCCGCGGCGACGGATCTCGATTTGCTGGCGGTACGGCAGCCAGAATCGCTCTTCCCACAGCGCGTTATCGAGCTCCACGCTCACGTCCTCGAGGTCGGGCTCCATGTACGTCCGGGCGGTGAAGCTGAAAGCCATGCGGACCAGATCGGCGCTCGCGGCGTCGAGGTAGAGCGTCCCCACGATTCCGGGCGCCTCGAGATTCTTGGGACGTACGCGCAGCGCCACCACCCGGACCGTCCGCTGCGGCATGCTGATGGTGGTGGTGTCGCCCAGGGCGAAATCGTAGAGCGCCGCGGCCGCGGGCGATCCCAGCGGATGGGGAACGTCGCGAACCTCGTCGCCCTCGCCGAGCCGTATCGCGGTGCCGAAGTTATTCTGGATGATGCCCAGGTGGTCCCGGTGATAGATGATGTCCGTCGGCAGCTCGGCACGATCGCGCCAGCCGATGATGCGTTGCTTGCTCAGTCCCGGGGCTTTCCAGTACACTTCCAGCTCGAGCTGATCCGCGCGGATCAGGCGCGGCGGCTCAGTCAACCCCTCCCCAAACGCCCCGAGGAAAAAGAGAAATCCGTGGGCTTGAGCCTTGTAGTCGCGGAGTGCGGTATCGTTCGCGGCCACGGCACGACGTGCAACCGCGCGCCGCACGAGCGCCAGCGCGGAATCGCTGTTCCACGTCTGCGCCAGCGCGGGACCCGGCACGAGGAGCGCGAGTGTCAGAGCCATTGACCGCATCGAACCCAAGTTTAGCGAGATGACGGACGCCCGGTCGGCGTTTCGCGAGCGCGCGCTGCATGGCGCGGGGAGCATGGTACCGCTGGTTCGCGAAGTCGTGCTCGACGCCGATACGCCGGTCGCGGCGTTCGCGAAGATCGCGCGGCCGCCGTTCGCGTTTCTGCTGGAATCGCTGGTCGGGGGCGAGCGGTGGGCGCGCTACACGTTCCTCGGCACCGAGCCACGCGAAGTCTGGCGTTATCGCGGGACGACGGTCGAGCGGTGGACGCGCCACACGGGCTGGGCGGCAGCCGGCGAGACGAACGATCCGATCGGCCATCTTGCCGAGCAGCTTCGCGCGCTGCCCGCGATCCAGGTCCCCGGGCTGCCACGGTTCGCGGGCGGCGCGGTCGGATATCTGGGCTACGATCTGGTGCGCAGCATCGAGCGGCTGCCGCGCGCCCCGGCGGATGGACTGGGCCTGCCCGACGCGATGATGATGATCGCCGACAGCCTGGTCATTCTCGACAACCTGTTCGGCCGCGCGATCCTGGTGGTCAACGTGCAGATCCCGCGAAGCGTCACGGCGGGGGACGTCGACCGGCTGTACGATGCCGCCGACGCGCGGCTCGATGAGCTGGTGGGCCGGCTCGGCACGAGCCACACGCTCACGCCGCTGTCGCTCGCCGACGGCGTCCGCCCGGTGCCGACCGTGTCGCCGTATCCGCGCGACGCGTTCGAGCGGGACGTGGCGCGGATTCTCCAGTACATCCGCGCGGGCGACACATTTCAGACCGTGCTCTCGCGGCGCCAGGATGCCCCGGGGGCCGCCGACCCGCTGCGACTGTACCGCTATCTCCGGGCCCTCAATCCCGCGCCCTATCTCTTTTATCTCGCGTTCGACGAGTTCACGTATGTCGGCAGCTCGCCCGAGGTGCTGGTGCGGGTGGAGGACGGCGAAGTCACGGTGCGGCCGATCGCGGGCACGCGGCCGCGCGGGGCGACGGCGGCCGAAGACGAGACGCTCGCCCGCTCGCTCATGGCGGACGAAAAAGAGCGTGCCGAGCACATGATGCTCGTCGATCTGGGCCGCAACGATGTTGGGCGCGTGTCACGCTATGGCACCGTGCGCGTCAGCAACCTGCTCACGATCGAGCGCTATTCCCATGTGCAGCACCTCGTGAGCGAGGTTCGCGGCATGCTGCGCGAGGGCTACGATGCGCTCGACGTATTCAAGGCCTGCTTCCCGGCGGGGACGGTGACGGGCGCGCCGAAGGTGCGGGCGATGGAGATCATCGACGAGCTCGAGCCCGAGCGCCGCGGCCCCTACGCCGGAGCGGTCGGCTACGTGAGCTGGGGCGCGGTGAACATGGACACAGCGATCGCAATCCGCGCGGGGCTGGTGTTGCCCGATCGCGTGTGCGTGCAGGCGGGCGCGGGGATCGTCGCCGACTCGGACCCGGCCCGGGAATTCGCCGAGACTGAAGCGAAAGCTCAGGCGGTGCTCAAGGCGCTGGCGCTCACCAAGGCGGGCGATTAGGAAACCCGCTTACTATATTGAGCCCCTGTGTTCAAGCTGCTGAGCACCACGGGCGAGCAGGCGATCGATCTGCAGCCCGGGCGCACTGTGGTCGTCGGACGCGCCGTGACGAGCGACGTCCCGATCTACGACCCTACCATCTCCCGCAAGCATGCCGAGCTCGCCCTCGCCGATGGGGGCGGCGTGCGCGTCAAGGATCTCGGGTCCTCGAACGGCACGTTCCTGAACGGTGACCGGGTGACCGAAGCGGTCGCCGCCGAAAATGACGTGATCACGTTCGGGAAGGTCGCCTATCGGGTGAGGGCGGTTACGGCTCCAGCCCCGCGCCCGCAGGTGGTCCCCTCATTTACCACTCCGCCGGGGGCGGGTGCGGCCGCCGGCGGCGGCACGATCGTCCGCCAGCTTCCCGTGAGCGTCTCGGGCGGCGTGCCCGCGATCGTCGACGTCAGTCCATCGGGCGCGTCGCACCTCAAGGTGACCGCCCAATCGATCGAGGAGCGGCGCGAGAAGAAGCTGTCGCTCCTGCTCGAGATCTCGAAGGAGCTATCGAAACAGCAGGAGCTGGACCGGCTGCTCGACAAGGTGGTGGACTTCACGTTTCAGATCATGAACGTCGACCGGGTGTCGATTTTGCTGCTGGAGGGGGCGACCAACGAGCTGGTGCCGCGGGTTTCGAAAGGGCGGACGGGCGGCGCGGGCGCAGCCAAGCACGTACCGCAATCGATCGCGCGCAAAGCCGTCGAAGAACGCGTGGCCATTCTGTCCGACAACGCGGCGGCCGACGAGCGGTTCAAGGGCAAGTCGATCCTGATCCAGAGCGTGCGCAGCGCGATGTGCACGCCGCTCATGGGCACGGACCAGAAGGTCCTGGGCATCCTGTACGTCGACAACCTCACCGCGACGCATTCCTTCGCCGACGAAGACCTGGAGTTCCTGATCGCGTTCGGCAGTCTCGCGGCGGTCGGGATCGAAAGCTCCCGGCGCTCGGAGCAGCTGCGGCGCGAAGCGCTCGTGCTCTCGAACTTCCAGCGGTACTTCGCGCCGAACCTCGCCTCCCAGATCGCGCAGCAGGAGGGCGCGGTCCAGCTCGGCGGCCAGAAGCGTCCAGTGGTCATCTTCTTCTCCGATATTCGCGGCTTCACCCCGATGTCGGAGATGATGGGGCCCGATGAAATCGCCTCGCTCCTCACGTCGTACTTCACCGAGATGGTCGAGATCGTGTTCGAGCACTCGGGCACGCTCGACAAGTTCATGGGCGACGCGATCATGGCCCTGTGGGGCGCGCCGATCGCCCACGAGGACGATGCCGACCGCGCGATGGCCTGCGCGCTCGATCAGCTCACCGTGCTCGAGAAGCTCAACAAGCAGTGGAAGGCCGTGGGACGGCCCGAGCTGGGCGTCGGGATCGGGATCAACTTCGGGGAGGTGTTCGCGGGCAACATCGGCTCGGAGCGCCGGCTCGAGTACACGGTGATCGGCGACGCGGTGAACACCGCGAGCCGGCTGTGCTCGACCGCGGGACCGAACGAAATCCTCATCTCGGACGCGTTCTACCAGCAGCTCAAGCAGCCGCCCAAGGTCGAGACGCTGGACCCGATCCAGGTGAAGGGCAAATCGAAGAAGGTGCCGGTCTATCGCGTGAAGCGATAAGGCCGGCCGAACCGCTCCAGCAGCTCGACCACGAGCCGGAGCGGCAACCCCATCACGCTGAAGAAATCCCCGCGGATTCCCTGGATGAGCACCGCGCCGAGCCCCTGCACCGCGTAGGCGCCGGCCTTGTCCATCGGCTCACCGGTCGCGACGTAGCTCGCGATCATCGCGTCGGGGAGCGCGCGAAACGTCACATCGCTGATATCGATCGCATCTTCGATGCGCCCGTCGCACACCAGGGCTACGCCGGTCATGACGTGATGGGTGCGGCCGCGCAGCTTGGCGAGCATCGCTTCGGCTTCGGCCGCGGATTCCGGTTTCGCGAGCAGCTCGCCGCGCACCACGACGGTCGTATCCGCGCCGAGCACGAGCGCTCCGGGGTGCTGCTCGGAAACGCTGGCCGCTTTCTCGCGCGCGAGCCGCACCACGTAGCGCTCCGGAGCTTCGCCGTCGATGCGCCGTTCGTCGATCGCCGCGGGAATGACCGTGAACGGGATCTGCAGCATGTCGAGCAGCTGCCGGCGGCGCGGCGACGAGCTTGCCAGGATGAGCGAACCGTTCACTGCTCGAGCACCAGCGTCACCGGGCCGTCGTTCACCAGCTCCACCTCCATCATCGCCCCAAACTCTCCCGATTCGACGCGCATGCCGCCCGAGCGCTCGCGCAGCAGCTCGAGGAATCGCTCGTACAGCGGGATCGCGACGGTGGGTGGGGCGGCGGCGATGAAGCTCGGCCGCCTGCCCTTGTGCGCGTCGCCGTACAGCGTGAACTGTGACACCACGAGCAGCGCGCCGTTCACCTCGTCCAGATCGAGATTCATCTTGCCGGCGGGATCAGAGAAGAGCCGCAATCCGAGGATCTTCTCGGCCATCCAGTCGAGCGTGGCTTCGGTGTCGGTGGGGGCGAAGCCGGCGAGAACCAGGAACCCTACCCCGATTTCCCCTCGCGTCTTCCCGTCCACCCGCACCGCTGCCCTGGACACCCGTTGCAGAACGACTCTCACTCCACCGTCACCGACTTCGCGAGGTTCCGCGGCTGGTCCACGTTGCAGCCGCGGCGGACCGCGATGTAGTAGGCGAGGAGCTGCAGGGGGAGCACCGTGAGAATCGGCGTGAGCAGATCGAGCGTTTCGGGGACCTCGATGCGGTGGTCGGCGAGCTTGGCGAGTCCCGTATCGCCTTCCGTGACCACGGCGATCACGCGGCCGCCGCGGGCTTTCACCTCTTCCACGTTGCTCACGATCTTCTGGTAGACCGCGTCTTTCGGCGCGACGAAGACGACGGGCATCAGATCATCGATCAGCGCGATGGGCCCGTGCTTCATCTCCGCGGCGGGATAGCCTTCCGCGTGGATGTAGGAGATTTCCTTGAGCTTGAGCGCGCCTTCCAGGGCGACGGGGAAATTGTATCCGCGACCGAGATACAGCACGTTGCCGGCGCGGACCAGCCGCTCAGCGAGGCGTTCGACCGCCGGCGCATGAGCGAGGGTACGCTCGACGAGCTCGGGGAGTCGCGCCAGCGCGCGCACCACCTCGCGCCCCTGGAGAATCGAGAGCGACCGCAGCCGCCCCAATTTCAGGGTGAGCAGCGCCAGTGCCGCGATCTGGCTCGTGAACGCCTTGGTGCTCGCGACGCCGATCTCGGGGCCGGCGTGCAGGTAGATGCCGCCCTCGACCTCGCGCGCGATCGTGCTCCCGACGACGTTCACGATGCCGAGCGTGCGCGCGCCGCGCCGTTTCGCCTCGCGCAGCGCGGCCAGTGTGTCGGCGGTTTCGCCGGACTGCGAGACACCGATGACGAGCGTGTGCTCGTCCACGATCGGATTACGGTAGCGGAACTCGGAGGCGTACTCGACCTCGGTCGGGATGCGGGCCAGCTCTTCCATCATGTATTCGCCGATCAGGCCCGCGTGCCACGAGGTGCCGCACGCCGTGATCACGATGCGGCGGATCTGCAGCAGATCGTCATCGGTGAGGTTGAGCCCGCCGAGCCGCGCGGTGCCTTCTTCTTCCAGCAGCCGGCCGCGCAGCGTGTCGCGGATGCTGTTGGGCTGCTCGAGAATCTCCTTCAGCATGAAATGCGCGTAGCCGCCGCGCTCGATCCTCGCGAGGTCCCACTCCACGTGCGTGACGGCCTTCTCCTTCTCGACCGCGTGCACATCGAGAATGCGATAATCGGTCGGTCGCACGACGGCGATCTCGCCGTCATCCAGGTACACGACCGAGCGCGTGTGCGACAGCACGGCCGACGCATCGGAGGCGACGAAGTTCTCGCCGTTGCCGATGGCCACGAGCAGCGGCGATCCGCGCCGCGCGGCGACGAGCGTGTCGGGCTCGCGGCTCGAGATCACGGCGATGCCGTAGGTGCCCTCGACCTGGGCGAGCGCGCCCGCGACCGACTCCACCAGCGGCCGGCCGCGCCCGTGCAGCTCCTCGATCAGGTGCGTAAGCACTTCCGTGTCGGTCTCGGATCGAAACGCGTGTCCGCGTTTCGCGAGCGCCGTCCTGAGTGCCCCGGCGTTTTCGATAATCCCGTTGTGCACGAGGGCAATGATGCCGGCGCAGTCGGTGTGGGGATGCGCATTGGTGGTGTTGGGAACGCCGTGCGTAGCCCAGCGCGTATGGGCGATTCCAGTGGATCCTTTCGGGAGCGCCGTGCCGAGAGCTTTTTCCAGTGCGGAGATCTTGCCCGCGGTCTTGTGGACTTCGATGTGGCCGTCGTGCACGAGCGCGAGTCCGGCCGAGTCGTAGCCGCGATACTCGAGATGCTTGAGGCCTTCGAGCAGCAGCGGCGCCGCCTGGCGCGGCCCGGTGTAGCCGACGATTCCGCACATACGTTTTCTCCTCGGGGTCACTGTCTAGGAAACGCCGGAAAATAGTATAGGCGGCGTCGTTGAGCCTCACCCCTGCCCCCTCTCGTTCAGCCCCTCGGCACCCGGTCCGCTCCGCTCCACCCTGGATGTCGCGTGAAAACGCCGTGGTACGAGCGTTCTGGGTTACCGCGCTCACCCCTACCGACAGCAGACTAGCAGGGATGGGTGCTGCGGCGGCTCGGTCTCGCCCGGTCAAACTGCTGGCACAGCTGCGTGAAGCGTTGCGGGTGCGGCAATACAGCACGCGGACGGAGCAGGCGTACGTGCACTGGGTGCGGCGCTTCGTCCGGTACCATGGCCTGCGCCATCCCGCGGAGCTTGGAGCGGCCGAGCTGACGGCGTTTCTTTCGGCGCTGGCGAGCGATCATCAAGTGGTCGCTTCGACGCAAAACCAGGCGCTCGCCGCCTTACTCTTTCTCTATCGCAAGGTTCTGGGGAAGGACGTCGGCTGGCTGGACGATCTGGTACATGCCAAGCGGCCGGTGCGGCTTCCGACCGTGCTGAGCCGCGCCGAGGTGCGGGCGGTATTGCATGAGATGACGGGTCCGCCAAAGCTCGTCGCCATGCTGTTGTATGGTGCGGGTCTGCGGCTCCTCGAGGCGCTCGAGCTGCGGGTCAAGGATCTCGACTTTCAGGGCAACGAAATCCGCGTGCGGAGCGGCAAGGGCGATCGCGACCGCGTCACGATGCTTCCCGCGGTCGTTCGCCAGCCGCTCACCCGCCATCTCGTCCAGGTCCGAGCCCAGCACGAGCGCGATCTCGAGGCGGGGGCTGGATGGGTCGCGTTGCCGGCCGCGCTCGGTCGCAAGTACCCCATGGGTGGCCGAGAGTGGGTGTGGCAGTGGGTATTTCCGGCCACCCGAGGGTATGTGGACCCGCGCACGCACGAGCAGCGGCGCCATCATCTCCATGAGACGGTCATCCAGCGCGCCTTTCGCGCCGCGGTAATCGCAAGCGGGCTCTCGCGGCGTGCCAGCTGCCATACCCTGCGCCATTCCTTCGCCACGCACCTGCTTGCCTCCGGCTACGACATCCGCACCGTCCAGGAGCTGCTGGGCCACCGCGACGTCCGCACCACGATGATCTACACCCACGTCCTCAACCGGGGCGGACTCGGCGTCCGGAGCCCGGCGGACGTGCTCGAGTAAGGCTGCAGGCGGGTTTTCGCTCTCTTGCCATTACGCAGCAGAATTTGCAGCATAAGAACGTGTTTCCAGTTGAACGCGTAGTATTATGCAGCAGGGAGGTCGAGGCGTGAGTACTAGACAGGTCTTTTCAATTCTTAGTTAGGCGGCCACACGGAGCAGGTATTGGTTCACGCAACGTCAGTGTGGGACGTGGCTGGGGCGATTATCGTCTCAGTCGGTGGAGCAAGTGTTCTCGTCGTGGGGCTCTCCTCTTGGCTGGGGAGAGTTTGGGCAACGCGTATAACGGATGCTGAACGAGCGCGCTACGCGAAAGAGTTGGAA
>DATIWU010000165.1:0-13985 GCA_035519195.1 Gemmatimonadales bacterium | reverse complement strand
AGCATCCGGATGGTCGTGGTCTTGCCCGAACCGTTGGGCCCGAGCAGGCCGAAGACTTCACCACGTTCGATTCTGAGGGTCAAGTCATCCACCGCGACGAGGCCACCGAACCGGCGGGTGAGGTCGCGCGTTTCGATCGCGGGCGCCCGAGGGGAGGGGGCCTCGCTCACGGCAACAGGCGCAGCTCGAGTGTCACGGGAGTGCCGGCCTTGAGCCGCCCGCCAAAGTCGCCCGAGTCCGGTTCGACCTTGATGCCGAACACGAGATCGGCGCGCTCGCGCTCGGTGAGCGCCACCCGCGGCGTGAATTCGGCGCTGCTCGCGATCTCCACGACGCGTCCGGGGAACGGGCGGTTGGGATACGCGTCGGTCCGCACGGAGGCCGGCTGCCCGACCTTGACGCGCGCGATGTAGCGGGCTCCCACGTACGCGCGAATCCACGGATGCCGCACGAGGCCGAGCGACAGCACGGGGCTGCCGGCGGCGATCACTTCGCCGGGCTCGGCATAGCGCGTGAGGACCACGCCGTCGTCCGGGGCGGTGACCGTCAATTCATCGCGGGTGGCGAGCGTGGCCCGGACCGCGGCGCTGGCGGCCGCGGATTCACTCGGCGCGGCGCGCACCGCCGCGAGTCGCGCCGTGGCGGCGGCCGCCTGGGATCGGAGCGATTCGTACTGCTGGTCCGAGATGATGCTGCGCCGGTGCAGCATATCCCCGCGGGCAAAATCATTTGCCGCGCGCGTCGAATCGGCCTGCGCCGCCTGCACCTCGGCCACGCGCAGCGCGGCCGCTCGGGCCTGGGCCTCCCGCTCTCCGATCAGCGCGTCGAGCCCCGGCTGCCGCAGTACCGCCACCGTGTCGCCGCGGTGCACGGTATCGCCCTCGTCTTTGAGCAGCCGCTCGAGCCGTCCGGAGGTCAGCGGGGCGAGTTGGACGTCACGAATTTCCACAGTGCCCGAGACGTGGAGGACATCACTTTGAGATCGGCAACCGAGGGGGCCGACGGCTAGAAAAGCGTCAAGTAGCACGACGTCGAGAACAAACGTCAAGGGGAACCGTCGAGGGAAACCGGACGCCTCTCCTCGACGCTTCATTTTTTCAACCAGTTCAGGGGATCCAGCGCGATCCCGCCTTGCCCCCGTATCTCGAAGTGCAAATGCGCCCCCGCATCACTCGATTCGCCGCCCACATGCCCGATCACCTGGCCTTTGACCACGCGATCGCCGGTGGAGACGATGGCGTCCGCGAGATAGCCGTAGAACGTGTAATAGCCGCCGCCATGGTCCAGCAGGACGGACGTGAGATACGTCCCGAGGGGCGCCGCGAGGCTCACGGTGCCGCTCGCGACCGCGCGCACGGGGGTTCCCGCCGCCGCGGCGATGCCGATCCCGTGCCAGGTGATGTGGGTGTTGTTGGGACCCATGGCATTCCCGAACTGATAGACCAGTCGGCCGCTGAGGGGCCAGTCGAGCCGCCCGAGATCGGCCGTGGTGATCATCGCGGCGCCCAGCGTCGCGCCACGTGCTTCGGCCGCGCGCCGCGCGCGCTCCAGCTCCACCACCCGGTCGTTCAGCTCCCGCTCGTTCTTCTCGAGCGCCGACAGCCGCTGCGCGGCCGCGCGCGAGCTGCGCCGCGTCTCCCGCAGGCTCGCTTCGCGGTCGCGCTCGAGCGTCACGTAGCGCTGCAACTCGTCGGTTCGCTCGGTCTTCCGCCGGGCCAGCGCCGCCCGGGCATCGAGCCGCACCTGCCGTTCGCCCGCGATCCGCTCGCGCAGCCGGAACATGTCGTTCGCGAGCGCGCGGTCCTGGCGGCTCACCAGGTAGAGGTACTTGTAGCGCGACAGGAGATCGCCGAAGCTCTCGGCCGCGAACAGCACCTGCGTGGTGTAGAGCGGGCCCCGCTTGTAGATGTCGAGCAGCCGGCGCGCCAGGACCGCGCGCTTTTCCGCCAACGCGTCCTGGGCGAGCACGAGGTCCACCGTAATCTGCTCGATCTGCACCGTGAGGACGCCGATTTGCCGGTCCAGCTCGTTCACGATGCGGTTGGTCGTCTCCTTCTGCCGCTCGACGTTGGCCAGCTCGTCCGAGATCGAGTGCGCCTGCGAGCGCAGCGTTTCGAGCTCCTGCTCGACCTGGGAACGCTCGTGCCGGATGTCCTCGAGACGATGCTGGTTGTCCTGCAGCTGCTGCTCGAGGGGAGCGGGGCGTTGGGCGGCAAGCGGCAAGGGGGAAGCGGGAAGCGCAAGTGCAGCGAGCAACAGTATCACGCTTCCCGCTTCCCGCTTCCCGCTTCCCGCTTTCATACCCGCCGCAAATGTCTCCCGACCGAGGTCGCGCTGCCGATGAGCCCAATCAGCGTGCCGAACCCGACGATGGCCAGCGCCTGCTCGCGGGTGAAGAACGCCGCCGCGATGAGCCAGCGATTGATGGCGAGGCAGGCCGCGAACGACAGCGCGATGGCGACGAGGCCGCCGAGCATGCCCTTCAGTGCGCCCTGGAGCAGAAAGGGGCGGCGGATGAAACCGTCGGTTGCGCCCACGAGCCGCATGATCTTGATCTCGCGGCTGCGCTGGAGCACGGCCATGCGAATCGTCGTGCCGATGATGATCACGGCCACGATCGCGAATGCGGCGCCGACCACGAGGCCGACCGCGGCCGCGATGCGGCGCAGCCAGTCGAGCTTCTCGACCCAGTCCCGGCCGAAGCGCACGTCGTCCACGAATCCGAAGCCCTTCAGGCGATCGGCAACCTGGCTCGCGTGATCCGCGTCGCGGTATCCGGGCTTGAGCTTCACTTCGATCGAGGCGGGCAGCGGGTTGTGCTCGAGCTCCTGCAGCACGTCGTGAAATTCGACCAGCTCGGCACGGGCGCGCGCCAGCGCCTGATCCTCGGTGACGTAGTTGGCCGACTGCACCTCGGGAAAGGCTTCGATGTCCTTCATCGACTGCGTGACGGTCTCGATCGGCGTCCCCGGCAGGAGATAGGCGACCACTTCGACCCGCTCGCCGACCTGGCGCAGCGCCTGCTGCAAGTTCACCGCGACCAGCGCGAACAGGCCGATGACGAACAGCGAGAAGGCGATCGTCGTGACCGAGAGGGCGGAAAGCAGGGGGGCGCGACGGAACGTGAGCAACGCCTCCCGAAAAATCAGCTTCACGTCCCGGCCGCCTGATCTTTCGGCTCGTCCATCGCGGAATCGAACACCACCGCTCCGTCGCGCAGCTCGATCACGCGATACGGCGCCTGCCGCACGAGATCGAGGTCGTGTGTCGCCATCAGGACCGCGGTGCCGCTCGCGTTGATGTCGCGCAGCAGCTGGAACACCCCGCGCGTCGCCCGGTCGTCCAGGTTGCCGGTGGGTTCGTCCGCGAGCAGGACCGTCGGCTCATTGACGAGCGCCCGCGCGATGGCAACGCGCTGCTGCTCGCCGCCCGAGAGCTCCGGGGGATAGGCGCGGGCTTTTGCCGCGAGGCCGACCTGCGTCAACACCCGCATGACGCGGGCAGGGACGGTCGCGCTCTTCGCGCCCGTCACCTCGAGCGCGAACGCCACGTTCTCTTCCGCGGTGCGGTCCTCGAGCAGCCGGAAATCCTGGAACACGATGCCGAGCCGGCGCCTGAGCTTCGGGATCTCGCGGCGTGAGATCTCCGCCACGTTGAATCCCGACACGCGGACTTCCCCGCTCGTCACGGGTTCGTCGGCGTAGATCAGCTTCAGGACCGTGGATTTGCCCGCGCCGGAATGGCCCGTGAGAAACACGAACTCGCCCTTCGCGATATGGAAGGAGACGTCCTTGAGGCCGAGTCCCCCCTTGGGGAACGCCTTGAAAACGTTGGTGAATTTGATCAACTACGCCTGTGCCCCTCCGAGCGCGTTCGCGAAATCCGCGATGATGTCGTCGGCGTCCTCGAGACCGAGAGAAAATCTCAGGAATCCGTCGGGAATGCCGACTTGGGCGCGTTCCTCAGGGGAGAGGGCCGCGTGCGACGTGAGGCGTGGCTCGGACACCAGCGTCTCCACTCCGCCGAGACTGGGCGCGTGCGCGACGAGCTTGAGCGACCGGAGAAATCGCTCGGCCGCGGCCGCCCCGCCCGCCAACTCGACGCCCAGCATGCCCCCGAAACCCGCGAGCGTCCGTTTCGCGATGACGTGATCAGGGTGCGACGCGAGACCGGGGTAGTGCACCGCGGAGAACCCCTCCTGCGCGCAGCACCAGGCCGCGACGGCCTGTCCCGTCGCATTCTGCCGTTGCACGCGGATGGCGAGCGTCTTCATGCCTCGCTCGATCAACCACGCCGCCATGGGATCGAGGGCCTGACCCCAGACCTGCATCAGCTTGCGAACTTCCTCGACCAGCGATTCCGTTCCCGCCACGGCGCCGGCGATCACGTCGGAATGGCCGTTCAGGTATTTCGTGGCGCTGTGGACCACGATATCCGCGCCGTGCTCGAGCGGCCGGAAGTTGATCGGCGTGGCGAACGTCGAGTCGACGATCAACGCGAGCCCTTCCGCCTTCGACAGGGTGGCGATCGGCTCGAGCTCGATGACGCGCAGCAGCGGGTTGGTCGGAGTCTCGAGGAAGATCGCGCGCGTGTTGGGCCGCAGCGCCCGCTTCCAATTGCGGCTCTCGGTCGGGTTGACGAACGTCACCTCGATGCCGAGCCGGCCGAATTCCTGCCGGAACAGCCGCCGCACGCCGCCGTAGATCCATTCGCTCGCCACCAGGTGGTCGCCCGGCCGCAGCACCGCCAGGTGCGCCAGGGCGGCCGCGCCCATGCCGCTGGCGACGAAGATCGCGGCTTCCGCCCCCTCCAGGGCCGCCAGGCGTTTCGCGATCGCGAGCTGGTTGGGGTTATTGCCGTAGCGGGTGTAGAGAACCTCCGCCGTCGACCCGATGGGATTCGTGAAGGTGCTGCTCTGATACACCGGGGTGGTTACGGGCGTCCACTCGTTTCGGGCGGCGGCGCCGCCGTGCACGGCGCGGGTCGAGAGGCCCGGTTTTTCGTTCACATGCGGATCACGTCGCGTTGAGCGCGAGCGTGCCTCCCGGCTGGCGAGCCGCGAAGCGCAGCGCGACCAGCTGCTCGAGCAGCGCAGCGCCGATGGACGGTTCGCCCAACGCGTGAAGCGCTCCGTCGCTGGTCTCGAGCACCACGGCGAGCCGATGGCTCGCGAGGACCGGCTCGATGGCGTCGCGATGGCTCTCGGTGAGTCCGCGCAGGACGAGGACGGTCGGCGGCGCCCACGCCCGAGACAGCTTGGCCACGATCTCGTCCGCGCACGAGTAATCCACGCAGCCCACGCCGCTGAAATCCATGCGCGCGATCACGGGCGGCGCGCCGGCCGTCATCACCTGCTCGATCCGTTCGCGAACCATGCGGCCCGTCGAGCGGGTGACGAGGTCGCCGTACTCACCCGCCGACGACTGTCGGAGGACCGCGTGCACGTCGATGTACTGGATCACCGCTTGCCCGCCCCCGGACCGCCCGTGGGTCCGTCGCGCTGTTCGGGAATCAGGATGAGCACCTGGGCGCCCGGAAATGGCGGCAATCCATCCCGGAGCGGGACGTCGTCGTCCCAATCCGGCACGATGGCGATGCGAGCGGTGCCGCTTCTGATGGCGATCTTCCCATTCCAGCGGGCGAGATAACGGCGGATACCGGCGAGCCCCTGTCCGCGCCCGGGATCGCGGAAACGGCTCACGCCCTGAATCAGGGCTGCTTCGAGGGCCGCGGCATCGCCCCACCGGGCGCCGAACCGCTTGGCCTGCGTGGGCTCGAGTGAATGACGGAACCCGACGCCGGCATCCGCGACCGCAATCATCACTACGCGCCGGGCGAGCGTGCGGCGCCAGTTGTAGCTCTGGACCGCCACCCAGCCGCCCGTGCCGGCGTGCTCTACAATATTCTGACACGCTTCCGAAAGCGCCATAGCAAAACCCATCGTGGCCTTCGGATCGAGCCCGAGCTCCGAGGCGAGAATCGCCGAGGCCCGTTGCTGGATGCGGCTCACGACCTCATGCACGTCCTCCGCCGCGCGCACCGGCGTGACGGGGATCAGCACATCGCTCTCATCCGCGGGACGCCCCTTGGGCAGCTTGCCGTGAATCTCGAACAGGGGAGCCGCTTCCCGGAAGAATCCCGCGCGGGCCCAGTAGCTCAGGACGTCGGGATGCGTCGGTGCCGCGAGCAGCGGCCGCTCCTTGCTCGGGCTGTGCTGCCGCACCGCTTCACCGGCCACGAGCAGCCCGAGCAGGCCGAGCGGCGACGCCCATTCGGCGGCGTGCGCGTCGAACAGCAGGCGCTCACCGTCTTGTGTGGCGCTCGTGAAGGCGCCGGCGAACTGATCGAAGGAGCGGTCATCGAACTGCGTCGGCACTTCGACGAGCCGCGTCATACGCGGGCGAGTTTGCCCAGCAGATGATCGCGCAGTCCGGTCGCGCCCCGGTGGGTGAGATTGCGCGCGGCGAGGCGTACTCCGGTCGCGAGCGCGGCGTCGAGCGATGCGCCGCCGAGCAACGACGCGAACGCCGTCGCGCCGAACACGTCCCCGCATCCCGTCGGATCGAGCCGGTCTTCCGGCTCGGTCGAACGCTCCGCCGGAATGCGCGCGGCGCGAACCGGCGAGCCCGTGAAATACTCCACGCCCTGCGCGCCCCGCGTCACGATGAGCGCCTTGGTGCCGCCCGCGAGCACGGTCGCCGCGACCTGCAGCGGATCAGGCCCGAGCTGCCCCAGCTCGTCTTCATTGACCTGGACATAGTCGAAGCAGCGGAACCAGCTCGGCGCGTTCGGAAGCGGTTGCGGGATCCGGGTCCCGTCGTCCGTCTTGCCGAGAAACAGGCTGTGCAGGTCCGCGTAGAGCACCTTGCCAAAGCCGCGACGCAGATACTGCGCGGTGGCGAGATCCATCTCGTAGCCGGAAATGAAATTGACGTACACGGCGTCCAGGTCGCGGACCATGGGTCCCAGCTCGGGCCAGGTCCATGCGGGCACCCCGCCCGACATCTGCTCACAGCGCCGCGCGGCTTCGGTGTAGTGGAGCGTCACCCGGTTGTTCGGCTCGGGGACGAGAATGAACCGGCTTCCCGGCGCGAAATGGGAGATCGACCGGAAAAATGCGTTCGCGTGTCCTGCCAGGTCCGCGCCGACCTTGATGAGGGGAACGATCTGCCAGTCTGCGGGCAGGGTCGCGTCGAGCCCCGCGAGCGAGTAGGAGATGCCGCCCCACTCCTCGGCCACGCGCTGGGCGGGGTCGCGATCGTAGATCGTGTCCCACACCATCGAGCCCACCACGCCCAGCCGTTTCACCGCGGCTCGAGGTGGGCGCGCGCGAATACGGCTGCCGCGCCGTAGACTCCCGCGGTCCCGGGCAGCTCGCCCGGAACAATGCGGCTTGCGGCGACGGCCGGCTTGAATGCCCGACGCTTGACCTCGCTGCGCAGCGGAATGAACAGCTTGTCCCCGGCGAGCGTCACGCCCCCGCAGATGACCACGACTTCGGGATTGAAGATGTTGATCAGGTTGGCGACACCGGCGCCCAGGAACTTGGCCGTGTCGTGGACGACTTCTTGCGCGAATTCGTCGCCGTCGTTCGCGGCTTCGTACACCACCTGCGCCGTGATGCGCGTCAGATCGGCGCCGACGTAATCGGGAAGGCTCGAGTCGGCACCGGCCTCGATGCCTTCGACCGCCCGGGCGGCGATCGCGGGGCCCGACGCGTACGCCTCGAGGCAGCCGTAATTGCCGCACTTGCAGCGGCGCCCGGTCGAGTCGATGGTCATGTGCCCGAACTCGCCGGCCACGTCGGATGCGCCGTGATAGATCTGGCCGCCCAGGACGATGCCGCCGCCGATCCCGGTGCCGATGGTGAGGCCGATGACGTGATTCGATCCGCGCGCCGCGCCCCGCCACCACTCGCCGAGAATGGCGCAATTCGCGTCGTTGTCGAGCGTGGCCGGAAGCCCGAGCGCCGAGGAGATGCGGTCGCGCAGTGGAAAGTTGGTCCAGCCGAGGTTGGGGGTGAGCAGCACCACACCGCGGGCGGTGTCGAGCGGCCCCGGCGATCCGATCCCCACTCCGGCGATCTCGACTTTACCGGCCGCGGCGATCGATGCCCGCGCGAGTTTCACGATCCGCGCCACCACGGCTTCCGAACCCTGCTCCGACACCGTGGGCTCGGTCACGTGCCCGATGAGCCGCGACCCGTCCTCGGCGATCGTGCCGACGACGATGTTCGTCCCGCCGAGGTCAATGCCGACGATGTAGCGCACGGACGTTCTCGATGGCAGTGAGGACTCTGGCCACACTCAAATCCCGCAGGCAGCGATGGTGGCCCAACGGACAGGTGCGCGGTCCGTGCGTCGAGCACGGCCGGCAGGAAAGCCCGTCCACTTCCAGTACCATATCCTCCGGCCCCACGGGGGCAAACCCGAACGACGGGACCGTCGGGCCGAAGAGCGCCACCACAGGCGTGTCGACGGCCGTAGCCAAATGTAAGGGCGCAGTGTCGTTCGTCACGAGCAGCCGGGCCTGGGCGAGCAGGGCCGTGGACTCGAGCAGCGAGAGCTCTCCCGCCGCGTTGGCAACCGGATAGGCGCCGCTCGTGCGTCTCATCCCGGCGAGCACCTGGTCGCACAGCGCTCGATCCTCTCCCCCTCCGATGGCGACGACGGCTGTACGCGCGGCAAGCTCCGCGGCCAGCTGATCGTAGTACGGCCAGCGTTTGGTGCCCCAGATCGACCCCGGCGCAACCGCGATGAAATCGCCCGTAATTCCTGCGGCGCCGAGAAACGCCAGCGCTCTGGCGAGCGCGGCAGGCGGCGGATAGAGGCGGATGGGGAACTTCCCGCGCGGGGCGTCCACGAGCCCGAGCAGGCGATCGCTTTCCTGCCCGTGCTTCGCACGGGGCCGGCTCTCGGTATACAGGACGCGCCACCCATCGTCGAACCCCACCCGGCGAGGAATACGGGCAAGCACGGCGGCCAGGGCGGAGCGCAGTGAGCGGTGCGGCAGGTAGGCCGCCCGATACCGCTCGCGTGCCAGCGCCCGCGCGAGGCGGGTCAGCCCCCCGATGCCCCGGTCCGCGCCGTGCTTGTCGTACGAAAAAACGCGGCGGACAGACGGGTGAGTCTCGAGCAGCGGCGCCGCCGTCTTCGTCGTCACGACATCAACCGGCGCGCCGTCTCGCGCCGCGACCGCGTCGAGCAGGGGTGTGGTGAGCACCACGTCGCCGAGAAATGCCGTCTGAATGACGAGGCTACTCAACCTGGAGCACCGCGAGGAACGCTTCCTGGGGAATCTCGACCGAGCCCACCTGCTTCATGCGCTTCTTTCCTTCCTTCTGCCTTTCGAGCAGCTTGCGCTTGCGAGTCACGTCGCCGCCGTAACACTTGGCGGTAACGTTCTTGCGCAGCGGGCGGATCGACTCCCGCGCGATCACTTTCGTACCGATCGCGGCCTGGATCACAACTTCGAACAGCTGGCGGGGAATCAGCTCTTTCAATTTCTCCGCGATCTTCTTGCCCCACTCGTAGGCTTTGTCCTGGTGGATGATCACCGAAAACGCGTCCACCGCGTCGCCGTTCAGCAGCATGTCGAGCTTCACGAGCTCGGACGGGCGGTATTCGAGGAATTCGTAGTCGAGTGACGCATAGCCGCGGCTGATCGTCTTCAGCTTGTCGTAAAAGTCCAGGATGATCTCCGCGAGGGGAAACTCCCAGCTGAACTCGACCCGTGTGGGATCGACGTAGTGCATGCCGCGGTACACGCCGCGCCGCTCCTGGCCGAGCTTCATCATTGCGCCGATGTATTCCGCCGGCGCGAGAATCCGGGCCTTCACGAACGGCTCTTCGACGCGTTCAATCGCCGATCCATGCGGCATGCGGCTCGGATTCTCCACCAGTTCGACCGTCGCGTCGGTCTTGTGCACGTGATACTCCACGTTGGGCACGGTGCTGATGAGGTCGAGATCGAACTCGCGCTCGAGGCGCTCCCGCACGATTTCCATGTGCAGCAGCCCCAGGAATCCGCAGCGAAAGCCAAACCCGAGCGCGACGGAGGACTCGGGCTCGTAGTGCAGCGAGGCGTCGTTCAACTGCAACTTGGCGAGCGCGTCGCGCAGCTCCTCGAACTGCCCCGCATCGGTCGGATACAGGCCCGCGAAGACCATCGACTTGATGTCGCGATACCCCGGGAGGAGCGGCACGTTTACGTGCTCGGCGTCGAGCACCGTGTCGCCTGGCCGCGTCTCGCGCACGCCGCGGACGTTCGCTACGAAATAGCCGACCTCTCCCGCCTCGAGCTCGACGCTCGGCTTGTGCCCGAGCTGGAGGTACCCGACTTCCGCCACGTCGTAGACGTCGCTCGTATGCGCGCCGAACACGATCCGCATGCCGGGCCGGAGCACGCCATCGACCACGCGAATGCTGGGAATCGCGCCGCGATAGCGGTCGTAGTACGAGTCGAAGATGAGCGCGCGGAGCGGCGCCTGTGGATCGCCCTTGGGCGGAGGAATGCGAGTCACGATCGCCTCGAGCAGCTCGGGCACGCCGGCGCCTTCCTTGGCCGAGATGCGGAGGATCTCCTCCGGCTTCGCTCCGAGCAGCTCGTGAATTTCCTGGGCGCGCCGGTCAGGCTCCGCTCCCGGCAAGTCGATCTTGTTGAGTACGGGAATGATCTCGAGCCCGGCATCGATCGCGAGAAACAGGTTCGAGATGGTTTGCGCCTGAACGCCCTGTGACGCATCCACCACGAGAATCGCGCCCTCGCAGGCGTTGAGCGAGCGCGAGACCTCATAGGTGAAATCCACGTGCCCGGGCGTGTCGATCAGGTTCAGCTCGTACGTACTCTGATCCTTCGCCTGATACTGCATCCGCACGGCATTGAGCTTGATCGTGATCCCGCGCTCGCGCTCGAGATCCATGGTGTCCAGCACCTGGTCGCGCATCTGCCGCTTGTCCAGCGTGCCGGTCAGCTCGATCAACCGGTCTGCGAGGGTGGACTTCCCATGATCGATGTGCGCGACAATGCAGAAGTTACGGATATGATCTTGGCGCATGCGGCGGGAAATATATTGAATTGTCCCACATGCCCACGATCACCGGCTGGTTCGACCCCTCTCCTAAGGGCGGCGGCTTTCTGCGGCTCGCGCGGAACAGCTACCTGCCGGCCAAGGGCGACCTCGCGGTGCGCATGCCCGGCTTGCGCCGGGGCGATCTCGTCACGCTCGACGGCGGACGGGTGGCGAGCGTCAACGGCGCTCCGGCCCCGGCCCGCGGTCCTAGCCCCGAGCGCCCCGAATTCACGAAGCTCGGTGCCGTACACCCGACGCGGCCGCTGCTGCTCGAGACGGCGAAGCCGTCGAGCGTGCGCATGGCGGACATCGAACGCGTCATCGACCTCGTCTGCCCCCTCGGGTTCGGGCAGCGCGCGCTGATCGTCTCCCCGCCCAAAGCCGGCAAGACGACGGTGCTGCAGGCCGTGGCCGAGGGTGTCGCGATGAATTACCCCGGGGCCGAGCTGCTCGTCTTGCTCGTGGATGAGCGTCCGGAAGAGGTCAGCGAAATGGTGGATTGGGGGCGCGGCGAGGTCATCGCGTCGAGCTTCGATCTGCCGCAGGAGCGCCACGTGGCGGTTGCGGAAATGGTCTTTGAGCATGCCCGGCGCGTGGCCGAGCTGGGACGCGACGCGGTGATCGTGCTCGATTCCCTGACACGCCTCGCCCGCTCGCACAACACCACGGCGAAATCGAGCCGCCGGACCCTGTCGGGCGGGCTCGATGCCAATGCGCTCGCGCAGCCCAAGGCCATGTTCGGCGCGGCGCGCGCGATCCCCGCGCCGCAAGGGGGCTCGATCACCGTGATCGCCACCGCGCTGGTCGAAACGGAAAGCCGCATGGACGATGTGATCTTCGAAGAGTTCAAGGGCACGGGCAACGCGGAGCTCCGTCTATCACGTCCGTTGGCCGACCGCCGCGTGTATCCGGCGGTGGACGTTGCCGCGAGCGGAACCCGGCGGGAAGAGCTGCTCGCTGACCCGCCTACCGTGGCGGCGCGGCAGGCGCTGCGGCGCGCGCTGCTCGGCCTGCCGCCCGAGCAGGCGATGTCGTCGCTCCTGACTCAACTCCATCGCTCGGCGACGAATGCCGAGCTCCTCAAGCCGCTCGCCCGCTAACGGTCTGCCCCAGCCATCCATTGGGGTCGTCTGTCCGCGTTCGCGACCTCGAGCCCGAGATAGAACACGAGTTTCACGATCCGCGATTCCTTCTCTCCGTCGATCTTCCCCACCTCGTCCGACACCTGGTGGTAGTCGGCGTGCGTGCCATTGAAGAAGAAGAGGATGGGGACCCCGCGGCGGGCGAAATTGTAGTGATCCGAGCGGTGATAAAAATCTTCCTCCGGCCATGGATCACGGATCGGGTGCATGCGCAGCTCGGGATGCAGGGCCGCAACCTGCTCCACGGCCGGCCCCAATGTCGAGCGCTCGATGCCGATCACGGCGATCGTGTCGGTCCAATTGCGTCCCACCATATCGAGATTGAGATCGGCGACGACCGAGTCGAGCGGCACGGTTGGGTGCGTCGTGAAATAGCCGCTGCCCCACAATCCTTTTTCCTCGCCGCTTACGGTCATGAACACGAGCGAGCGGCGTGGCCGCGGCTCGAGCCGTGAAAATGCCCGCGCGGCCTCGACGACCGCGACGGTCCCTGACGCGTCATCATCGGCGCCGTTACAGATCGAGTCGCGCCCCTCAGCGCGGCAGGCGCCATTCGCGGGCGACGCGACGCCGATGTGGTCCATGTGGGCGGTCACGAAGACATACTGCCGGGCCAATGCCGCATCGCTGCCTTCGAGCACCCCGATCACGTTGGGCGCCGTGGTTCTGGCCACGGCGTGCTGGCGCACTCGCAGCGTCAGCGTGAGCTCGTGCGCGGCTTCCCCTATCTCAAGCGCCTGCTCGGCGCCCGTGTTGCACAGGAGCCGTGCCGCGGACTGGGTGCTCACCTCGACGATCGTGGGAAGAAGCGGGAGGTCCGGCATGTCCGGTTCGGCTTCGGGCTGATCGACCTGCCAGGGGGCCGAATGGTCGCTTCGGAATTCCTGCGGTGTGGACGGGTGATCGGACACGAGCAGAACGCCCGCCGCATGAAGGGCGAGCGCGCGGCGCACGATGTCATGAATGCCATCGCCGGCCCGAGGAGCGTGCTCGAGGAGCCACCCGCTTCGCGCCGCGGGTCCCGAGCGGGCGAGGACGGGGCCGCGGATCTCGCCTTCGGGCAGGCCGACCCGCCAGAAGGCGATGTCCGCGCCCGCCGCCGATCCGCAGGCGACGCCTGCGCGTTCCGCCACGAGCTCGGTGCGTTCGGGGTCCAGGTCCCGGCGAACGAGCGGATAGCGTTGGAAATACGTACCTCCCTCGCCGCCGGGCCGGAGCCCGAGACTCCCGAACTGTGCCGCGACCCATGCGGCCACGCGGTCGAGCTCGGGGCTCGGCGTCTCCCGACCTCGCATCGAGTCATTGGCGATGATGCCGATTTCATTCAGGATGGCTGCGGGACTGACCGCACTCGCGGCGCGTGACGGATCGCCCGAGCGATTCGAGAGCTGCACGACGAGCGCGAGTGCCAAGAGCGGCTTCACGATTTGACCGGGGCAGGAAAGAGAAGAGAAGAAAATAAGGCGCCCGGTCGTGGGGGAGGAGGCCACGACCGGGCGTGAAACACCGCAGCGACGTTAGGGACGACGGCGATGCAGCTCGGGCTCGTTCCGATCGTTCGACTTTCGGGAATTGCTGTCGCCCGAGTGTCCGCGGGGTTCGGAGTGCTGCTCCGGCTGCCGTCGCGGCTCCGGCTGCGGCGCGGCCGCCGGTGGCGGAGGGCGGTTCGGGCGAGCTGTGTCGTTCGGATGATCCGAACGGCTGCCCTCGTCCGGACGACGCTCCGCGCGCGGTGGACTGCCGGCCTCGTGCCCATCGCGACGGTCACCGCG
>DATIWU010000164.1:0-3311 GCA_035519195.1 Gemmatimonadales bacterium | reverse complement strand
ATCCAAGCGCTTCACCGGCTGCATCGCGGAGACGGGGAAGAGGACCAAGCGTTGATCCGTTGGTTGTCCGAGACGCTGTCTCGCGGCCTCTCGCTTTCCGGGTGTGAAACGGTTTGTGTCAACGCCCATCGGTATCACGTGGGCCCGTGCTCGATCAGCCGCCCGAGGCAACGCGCTTCGCAGCTCCTCGGAATGACAAATAATCGCGTCCGCGCGGCTGGCGACCGAGTAGCTGAACCATCTCGCCACACGACTCTTGGTCGAGATGCCGCCCGATGGCGTTCTCGTCCCCCAGAGATCGTCGCCGTGAAACGTGACGACGAGCGGCACATCATGGAATGCCGCGACAAACCCGGTCAGGCCATAGTGGGCGTGGACGACATCGATGTTACGTCGGCGCACGATTTCACGAATTTGGTATGGGGCGCGAAGGTAGGCGGCGAGATGTTCCCGCCCGTTGACGAACACCAGCTCCACGACGGCCGCGGCGCCGCCGTCCAGGCGTCGTATCGCGTTGACCTCGGTCTCAACAAACGCGCCAAACGCAGGCGTTTGGGGAGTGGGGTACATGTTCGTGACAACGAGAACACGCAGCGGCGTGGAACGGTCTGACATTTCGGACGCAATCTATCGCGCCGGTTTATCTTTTGTTCCCGTGATACCGCGTCGCGAATCCCGATTCGAAATCGTCCACCTCGCTCACTCGAGCATGCCGCAGGACACCCGCGTCAAACGCGAGGCGTCCGCGGCTGCACTGACCGGACGGCGTGTCGCGGTCATCGTCCTCGAGGCGCGGGGCGAGCCCACGGTCGAGCGCGCCGGCCCGGTCACCATTATCCGAGTACCCGGGAATCGCACCCGGCGCGGGCCCCTGTCCTATCTCACCGAGTACACCGAGTTCATGCTCCGCTGCCGCTGGCTGCTGGCCCAGCACCAGGCGTTCCGTCACGTGCGCGTGGTACACGTGCACACCCTGCCCGACTTTCTCATCTGGGCCGCCCGGCCGGTCCAGAAGCGTGGCGGCCGCGTGATCCTCGACCTGCACGAGATCTTCCCCGAGTTCACGCGCATCAAGTACCCGGGAGCACTCGGCCGGGTTGCGGCGCGACTGGCACAAGCCATCGAGCGACGCGCCCGGCGCCTGGCCGACGTAACGATCACGGTAAACACGCCGATCGAAACGCTGCTCGCCGCACGTCCGATCGGGCGCGCCGAGCGGCTACTGGTCGTGCACAACAGCGTCGATCCGCAGGACTTCGGGCCGCAGCGCGAGCCGTGTCCCGAGCGGCGCGGGACCGCGCTCGAGCTCGTCTATCACGGGACGCTCACGCAGCTTTACGGACTGGACGTGGCCGTACGCGCGGTGCACGCGGCGCTCGGGAATGGCCTCGATGTCCGGCTCGCGATTCTCGGTGACGGGCCGGAGCGCGGCCGGCTCGAAGCCCTGGCACAGGCGCTTGGGCTCGGCGACCGGGTGCGGTTCGAGGGCCGGCTACTCCAGCGGGACCTCCCCGCCCGGCTGACGCGCGCCGACGCCGCGGTCGTGCCCACTCGCCTGAATGAGATGACACGCTACTCGCTGTCCAACAAGCTGCTCGAATACGTGCACCTCGGCGTTCCAGTTGTGGCCAGCCGGCTGCCGTCGTACGTGGAGTATCTGGGGGACGACGCGGCGTGGTATTGGACGCCCGGAGACCCGGCGGACTGCGCGCGCGCGATCGCCGCGTTAGCCGCCGCGTCGCCCGAGGAGCGCGCCACCCGGGCGCGGCATGGCCAGGAGCGTCTCAGCGAGATCGAGTGGACCGGAGAACGCGACCGGCTCGTGGCCCTGTATCAGGAACTGCTCGACTCACGCTGAAGCCAGCGGCCCAGCGCCTCGGCAACTCGCTCGGCGGCGTGTCCCTCTCCATAGCTATCCCGCGGCCACGACGCACCCGCGCGGGCCTGGGCGATGGCGCTCGCCACCGCTCCGGGTAGCTCGGCCGCCCGCGACGGGGCGATCAGTCGATTGGCACCGCACGCGATCGTTTCCCCCCACTCCGTCTCGTTGCGCAGGGTCAGACACGGAACTCCGAGCCAGTACGCCTCGCGCTGCAGGCCCCCCGAGTCGGTCACCACGGCGGCGGCACACTGCGTAAGGGCGAGACTCTCCAGGTAGCCGAGCGGCTCGATGATTCGCACCGCGCCAGCGGGCGAGTAGCCAATCCGCTCGAGCGCGGCGCGCGTACGCGGATGCGCCGCAAAGAGACAGGGCAAGGGAAGGTCCTGCATGGCCTGCATCACACTGGCGAGTCGATCGGCCGAGTCCACCAGCTCGGCACGATGGAGCGTGGCGTACACGAAGTGCGAGCCCCACTGCTTGTCGTAGCCTGTCACCCGCTCCGGGACGGGTACGCGCGGCAAGGCATGGCGGAGCACGTCGTATGCCACATCGCCGGTATTGACGATCTCCGCATGCGGTGCTCGTCGCCCCAGCTCGCTCGCCACCCGCGCACTGGGAGCGAACAACAGCTCCGCGATCGCATCGACGGTGCGGCGGTTGATCTCCTCCGGCATCAGTCGATCTTCGGCATGCAACCCCGCTTCGACATGCGCGACCGGCACACGGACCTTTGCCGCCGCCAGGGCACACGCGAGGGTGGAGTTGGTATCGCCGATTACGATCGCCACTCGAGGATGGTTCGCCTCGATCCACGCTTCGGCGGCGGTCAGGATGGCCGCGGTTTGCGCCGCATGCGAACCCGATCCGACGCCGAGATGGACGTCTGGCGGCGGCACCTCGAGCTCGTCGTAATGCACCTGATGCAGCGCGTAGTCGTAGTGCTGGCCGGTATCGATCGCGACCACCTGCCCGACCTGCGCCAGCGTGCGGCGCAGGACGCTCGCCTTGATGACCTGAGGGCGGGTGCCGAAGAACAACGCGATGGTGGGTGGCACCACGCTCATCGCAGCGCCGAGTCCAGACTGTCGTACAGCGCGCGTCTGGCCGGATCATGACTCTGGGCCAGGATGTCGAGCGCTCCGCCTCCTTCGTACAGGGCAAGCGGGCCCGCGTGGATTCCGGGATAGTGGTCGAGCGTGGCGAGATAGGCTTCGAGTCGGCCCGCGAATGCGGGATCGGACCAGGCGCGGCCGTCGAACTCGATTTCCAGCCCCATGACGGTTTCCGTGGCGAGCGCTGCCGCCGAATCGAGGCGAGTGACCGGCAAGTCGGGGTCGAAGAAGTAATTCGGTTGGAGCCACGCCACGTCGAACCCCAGCGCGCGCCAGTTGTCCCAGTTCTGCGCCCGATAATACGGAATCCAGAACAA
>DATIWU010000163.1:0-5022 GCA_035519195.1 Gemmatimonadales bacterium | reverse complement strand
AACGGCCCGCGGCTCTTTCGCTCGGGACGGAAGGTCGCATCAGGGAGGAGATACGTCAAGGGACACTAAAGACGCCAAGGCAGGCGTCGAGGAGAGGCGTCGAGGGAAAACGTCCAGGAAAAACGTGAGCTATTTTCCCCTCCCTCTTTGTCCGGAAATGCCTATGCCCGACGTCGTGACCAGACGTGGATTCGTGGCGGAAACTGCGACCGCGCTGGGTGTAGCCGCGCTCCCCATGTCAGTGGCTCGAGCACCCGCTGCCGATTCACCGCCGTTCGAGCTCGAAGAAGCGACGATCGCCGACCTCGCCAAGGGGATGCAGTCCGGTAAGTACACGGCCCGCTCCCTGTGCCAGGCGTACCTGTCACGGATCGCCGAGCTGAACACGCAGGGCCCCGCGATTCGGGCGGTGCTCGAGGCGAATCCCGATGCGCTCGCGCTGGCAGAGGCGCTCGACCGTGAACGGAAGGCCAAGGGCCCGCGCGGGCCGCTGCACGGCATCCCCCTGCTGATCAAGGACAATCTCGCCACCGCCGATCGCATGGCGACGACGGCGGGCTCGCTCGCGCTGGTCGGCGCCAAGGCACCACGCGACGCGTTCGTGGTCGAGCAGTTACGTGGGGCCGGCGCCGTGCTCCTCGGGAAAACCAACATGAGCGAGTGGGCCAACTTCCGGTCGACGCATTCCTCGAGCGGATGGAGTGCGCGGGGCGGCCAGTGCCGGAACCCGTATGCGCTCGACCGCAGCCCGTGCGGATCGAGCTCGGGGTCGGGGGCGGCGATCGCCGCCAATCTCGCGGCGGCGGCCATTGGGACGGAGACCGATGGGTCCATCGTCTGTCCGTCCAGTGCGCAGGCGCTGGTCGGGATCAAGCCGACGCTCGGACTGGTGAGCCGCTGGGGCATCGTTCCCATCGCCCACAGTCAGGATACAGCGGGGCCGATGACGCGAACGGTCGCGGACGCGGCGTTGCTGCTCGGAGTTATCGCGGGGAGCGACGCGCGCGACCCCGCGACGTCGGCCGCCGACGGTCGTCGCGCCGACTATCTCGCGGCGCTCGACGTGAACGGATTGCGGGGGGTGCGCGTGGGCGTCCCCCGTACCAAGCTCTTCGGCTATCACCCGCCCACCGACAAGGTCGCCCAATCCGCGATCGACACGATGAAGCAGCTCGGCGCGGCGATCGTGGATCCGGCCGACATCCCGCACGTGGGCGAGTACGACGACGCCGAGCTCGATGTGCTGCTGTACGAGTTCAACGCCGACCTGAAGCGCTATCTCGCGGAATTCGGCGCCGGTGTGCCGTACCGCACCGTGCGGGATTTGATCGAGTTCAACAACACTCGAGCGGGAGACGAGCTCGCGTTCTTTGACCAGGATCTGTTCCAGAAAGCCGATGCCAAGGGGGGCTTGGACGACCCGGGCTACAAGACGGCACTGGAGAAGTGCCGCACACTCGCGGTCGCGCAGGGTCTCGAGGCAGCGTTCGCACAATACGGCGTCGATGTGTTCGCCGCCCCGACCGGCAATCCGGCGTGGACGATCGATCTCGTCAACGGCGACCACTTCGTGGGGTCGAGCTCGACGCCCGCCGCGGTATCCGGCTATCCGAGCATAACGGTGCCGGCGGGCTTCGTCGCCGGTTTGCCGGTGGGGATCTCGTTCATCGGGAAACCGTACAGCGAGCCGCTGCTCGTTCGCGTGGCGTTCGCGTACGAGCAGGCGAGCAAGGTGCGCCGTCCCCCGCGGTTTCTGCCCAGTGCGGAGCTTACGGCGCCGTGACGACCGCTCCCGTCCTCGTCGCGGGTGCCGTGCGGCTCGCGCCCCCGGCGACCAGCGCGTGGAAGCCGCCGTTACCGTCGACATATCCGGTCGCGGCCGCGTTGTACACAGGGGTCGGGAGATTGGCGGCCAGGTTGGCGAATGTGCCCACCGTGCCGTCCGCGTTGATCGTCGCGTAGACGTCATTGCTGCCGGAGGCGGACAGCCCGCTGAACACGATGGCGCTGCCGCTGCCGGGCGGTCCCATCACCACAGCGCCTCCGGCCATCCGCGCCGACGGCAGGCTGTTCGGATTCGTGGCCCATGCTCCCACGTTGCGGCTGTACAGGTCGACTTTCGCGTAATACACCGTGGCCGACGCCGATGCGGACGTGCTGTCGTTGGGCGAGTGCGCCACGCCGTCGCCTCCGAACACGTAGAGCGCTCCGTTGTACTGTCCGTAGCCAAACCGGGAACGCGCGCTCGGCAGGCCGGGCTGCGACGTCCAGTCACCCGGCTTGATGGAGCCATCCGGCTGGATGACGGCGCGATACACGTTGGTGACGGGGGTGTTGTTGCTGCCGGCGCCACCCCAGACGTAGAGATGGCCCAGGAATATTGTCGCACCCATCGCGTGCAGCTTGGCCGGCAACGTGCTCGACTGACTCCAGCTTCCGGCCAGAATGGTGCCGTCCGCCTTGATCGTTCCGCGATACACGGCATCGGTCGAGGTCCCCGCGGAGTCGGTCGCGCCGCCGATCACCAACAAATGCCCGCCCTGGGTCGACGAATCGGCACTGTTGCCTGGCGTGGCCACGACGGCTGCCGAAAACGTGAGGCTTACCGGCATGGCTGTGGTAGTGGTCCAGGCGCCGATGGGTCCGGCCGCCGGGATGGTCGACACGTACACGCTCGCCACGGGCGTGCCGCTCGAACCTTCACCGCCCACGACGTAGATCGCGCGGACCGTGCCGCCGCCCGAACGGATGTTGCCGGTGGCCACCGCCGCACCCGAGACGACCGCGGAGGCGGGGAGCGCCGCGGCGCTCGTCCACGACGTGATACTCGTGGGCGAAAACGCGCTGGCGGGCGTGACGTTGAAGATCTGGAGGGTGTTCGCGCCATTACCGTTGTCCACGGTGACCGCTCCACTGACCGCGCCGGTGGGGACCGTGCCAACGATGAACGTGTTATTCCACTGCGAAACGGGAGCGGGGAGAATCGCGGAGCCCAACGAGTTCGAGAACAAGACCTGGCTCGAGCCCTGGACATCACCGAACTGGATTCCCTCGACGATCACGGTGCTCCCGATGGGACCTTCGGCGTGGTAGGCGCCGTTGATGTCGGAGACGAACGCGAACCCCTGCACGGGAGGTTGATCGCAGGCGGCGAGCGAACCGGTGAAGGCGAGAAGCACGAGCAGCGAGCGACTCTCTAGCGTCATGACTCCCTCTTTAGTTCCTGGATTGTGAGCGGCTAAAGATACACCCGCCGTGGCACTCAGCCCGGCTCGCGAAGCTCCGCGCCTGCCATCAGATTCGCGAGCCCCGCCCGTCCTGCGACGACCACGGCGATCGCCAGCACGGGCAGTACTTCGATGGCCTGCAACGCGAATCCCGCCGCCACGGCCTGGTCGGCTTCCACTCCAAACGGCAGGAGCGCTCCCACCATGGCCGCTTGGAGTACCCCAACATTGCCCGGAGTGATCCGAATCAGTCCGCCGACGTTGACGGCGATCAGCGCCGTAAACGACGCGGCGTAACCGACCGGGATGTGTACGGCGTGGAGTGTCAGATGATAGGTGGCCCATTCCGCGGCCCAGGAGACGAGCGCAAGCGCGGTGGGGGCGATCAGTCGCGGTCCGCGACTCATGGCGGCGAAGTCGCGGGCCCCCGTCCGGAGCGCCTCGGGAAGGCGCTCAATGAGATCGTTCCATCCCCGGAACTGTGCCACCAGGAACACCGTGGCGAGGGCCACGGCCGCGCCGATCTGCAGCCCGCGGAGCGGCGGGGGAAGCTCGAGCACCGTAGGGGCGAGAACCACAAACAACGTGAGGCCCAGGGCTTCGACCCCACGCGACCAGACGATCGACAGCACGGCGGCCCGGATGGGCACGCCGTCGCGCCGCCGGATGAGCGTGATGCGCGCCGCCTCGCCGCTCACTCCCGCGGCGATGCTGTTCACGGCGGTGCCCACGAGATTGGCTTCCTGCGCGATCCAGAACCGGTTGCGGCTCACCGTGCCGAGCAGGAGATGCCAGGCCCACCCCTTGGCGAATGGGGACGCCAGGTTGATGAGCAACGCGGTCGCGAGCAGCCCGACGTTGACCTCTTCCAGTGCGTCGAGTGTCCGATCCCAGGGAAAACGGAACACGAGGATGGACCCGGCGATGACGCACGCGAGGATCCCGACACCCCACATCCAACGCTTCACGTCTCTTCCCCCTCCCCCAGTCCCCTCACGCCACCAGTTCCGCTATCGAACCGAATTCGTACCCGGCGGCCCGCGCGTCCGCGATGATGGCGGGCAGGGCTTCCGCGGTTTGACGTCGATCGCCTCGAGGATCGTACCCGTCGCCGTCATGCAATAACACGATGGCGCCGGGCCTGGACTTCACGCGGACCCGCTGGCGAATGACGTCGGCGCCTGGTTTCGCGGAATCCCAGACGCCGAAGGTCCACGCGACGACCGTGTATCCGTGGCGCCGAGCCGCGCGGGCGACGAAGGGATTCCGATACCCGTGCGGAGCGCGAAACAGCCGCGGCGAGCGCCCCGTGGTCGTCTGGATGGTGTCATGCGCACGGTCGAGCTCCGCGCGGATTCGCGCGGGTCCGCGAACGTGCAGCTTCACATGGCTCGCGGTATGGTTGCCGATTTCAAACCCGCCCTGCGCCACGCGCCGGGCCAGCTCGGGAAACCGGCGTACGTGCTCGCCCACCATGAAGAAGGTGGCCGGCACCCGCTCGCGCTCGAGCGTCGCGACGATCGCCTCCGTCGCCGTGGGGTTCGGTCCGTCGTCGAACGTCAGATAGAGCACGCGCCGGTCGCCGGTGCCGCGGCCGATCACCGGGCCGAAGAGCGTGTTTTCCGGATCGTACGCCCCCAGCGCGAGTGTCCCCCCTCCGAGACCGAGGGCAGCCGCGCCTCCCAACAGCAGCAGGTCGAACACTACCGCAGCACTCGCTCGTACAGGGCGAGGGTTCGGTCGGCCACTCGCGGCCAGGCGAACTCGGCGGCCCTGGCCAGACCCGCGCGTCCCA
>DATIWU010000162.1:0-8183 GCA_035519195.1 Gemmatimonadales bacterium | reverse complement strand
CGCGGTGATCATGGGCGATTACCTGTATTCGCGCGCGATCATCGAGCTGGTCAACTTGAATGGCCTGGAACCGCTCCGCGTCCTGGCCCGCGTGACCAACGAAATGACCGTCGGCGAGATGCGGCAGCTCGAGGCGCATGACAAGCTCGCGTACACGGAGGAGCAGTACGATCTCCTGATTCGCGCCAAGACCGCGTCCCTGCTTTCGGCGGCATGCGAAGTCGGTGCGTTGGGCGCTGCCGCCCCGGTCCGCCAGGCGCTCACGCAGTTCGGCCACGAGCTCGGCATGGCGTTTCAAATAACGGATGACCTGCTCGACTATACCGAGCCCGAAGAGGTCACGGGAAAACCGGGAGGTCTGGACTTGAAGGAGCACAAGGTCACCCTGCCGCTCATCGCGGCCCTTGGCAGGATGACGGCGAGCGAGCGGGCGCTCGTCGCCCGCCTGATGGACACCACCGACCCCGCGGACGCGATGGTCGCCGAGGTGATCCGGATCGTCGATGCGTGCGGCGGCCTGGAGTACGCGCGCCGGCGCGCGCTGGAGCACGCGCAGCGGGCCGACGCCGGTCTCGAGCGGCTCGCCCCCTCGGCCGCGCGGGAAGCGTTGCGCGAGAGCATCGGGTACGCCGTGGAGCGGCGCAGCTAGACGTGGCGCAAGGCCCGCGCCGGCCGCTATTTTACCTGGGAGTGCTCGCCTGTGGCTTTGTGCTGGGCGGGTTTCTTCACGCGTTGCTGCGGCATTACCTGCCGCAGGGTGCGGCCAAGGAGTTCTTCACCACCACGGTGACGCCCACGCTCGGTCCGGTGCACGTCGATCTGCTCGTGGTGTCGCTCACGCTCGGTCCGATCGGATTCGACGTGTCGCTCCTAGCCCTGGTGGGTGTAGCGATCGCGTATTTCGTGGCGCGATCGCTCTTTTAGAGAAATGAGGGTTCCATGTTCGGCGATTTGTCGTTGAGCCACATTCTCATCCTGATGCTCGTGCTTGTGCTGGTGTTCGGCGCAAAGCGGATTCCCGAGATCGGATCGTCATTGGGGCAGGGGATCCGCGAGTTCAAGCGCAGCCTGAAGGAGATCGGCGAAGATCGCGCGGAACGCCGGCCCCTCGAGTCTCCGCCTCCGACCTCCCCCAGCTCGATGCCCACCGGCTCGGGCGAGCCGAAGCGGCTCAATCAATAAACGTTGAGCTTCGGAGAGCTGGTCCTGCTGGCGATGATCGCGGTGCTGGCGCTGGGCGCGAGGCGCCTGCCGGAGGCCGGTCGACTGTTCGGCAAAGGACTACGAAACTTCCATCGCGGAATGCGGGAGACTCGTGATTTCCTGTCTCACGACATGGACTCGCCCGAGCCGCCTCGGTCCCGCCATTCCCGCCTGATCGACTGACCCGGCCGGCAGGCCTCCCTAGTCGCTCGAGGCGGGCTGCGCCGCATAGAGTTCCTTCCGCCGATCCACGATCTTCGCCCGGTCCCGCAGCGCCGCCACGTAGGCCTGAATCCGTCCCTGACGCGCCGGCTGCAGCAGCGACTCTCGCTGCTCGTCCTTCTGCTTGACCCACGCGGCGGAATCCGCCGCTGAATGTGACAGCGGCTCGATCAGGAAGTAGCCGGTCGTTCCGGTGACGACGCCGGAGCGTGTACCGGGCTTGAGACCGAATGCCGCCCCGATCGCGACGGGACTGCCCTGGAGCACGGGCGGGGGCGTCAGGCGCGTGAACGGGCCCACGGTTGTAACCGCCAATCCCCGCTCGGTACCCGCCTTCATCAGCGGCACCCCGGCGGGCAGGTCGCGTGCGAGATCCTCCGCACGCCGTTTCGCGAGGTCGCGCTTCTTGTTCATGCGGACCACATCGACCACCTGCTGGCGCACCTTCGGCAGCGGTGGAGTGCCGCCCGGAGTGAGGGAGTCGAGCCGGAACACGTAATACGCAGCACGCCCCTCGATCACGGGGCTCGTCTCGCCGACCCGCGCCTCGAACGCCCAGACACTGACGTCGGGAATGACGTAGGTGCCGAGCGTCATGCGATCGCCCTCGAACAGCGGTGGCGCATGTGCCAGCGGCAGGTTGAAGCGGCGCGACACGGAATCGAGCAAGCTGCCGTCCTGCCGTTCGGCAACGAGCTTATCGAGCGAATCCGCCCGGGACTCCACGTAGTCCAGATGCTTTCCCTGGGGCTCGATCGGCACGAGAATGTGCCGCACGTGCACCGAATCACCCTTGGCCGACGCGATCCAGATGAGATGGTACCCGAAGCTCGACAGCACCGGCTTCGACAGCTCTCCCGGACGCAGCTGTTTCAAGGCCGCGACGAACCGCGGATCGAGCCCCTGCTCACTCCGCGTCATCCACCCGAGATCACCGCCTTTGGACGCCGTGCCGGAATCCGCGGACTCGGTCTTGGCCACATCCTCGAATTTCTTGCCATGCATGATCTCATCGTGCAACTGCGTGATTCTCGCGAGCGCGGCGGACGAATCCCCCTGGTCGGGGAGTCGCGGCTGCGCGATGAAGCTCGTGTAGGCGATGGCGGGCCGTTTGAAGTCCGCCTTGTGCGCGTCGTAGTACTGCTGGATCTCGGCATCGCTCACCGGCGCGTCCTGATCGGCAATCTGCGCCGGGCGGACGGGCAGCACCGCCACCGTCACCGATTCATGCTGGTCGCGGTAGATACGCCACAGCTTGGAATCGGGGATGTAGATGTCCGCGGTCAGGAATTGCGCCAGCTTCATCTGCGGGATTTGCTGGCGGTAGCGCTCTTCGAGCGAGGCGAGGAACTGCGGATCGGTAGCCGTCGCGAGATAGCGTTGCCATTTGGTGATGTCGAACTGCCCGTTGGTCTGGAACTCGGGCGACTGAAACGCCTCGGGCGGCGGTGAGCTCTGCGCCGCCTGAATGACCTCCTGATCGCTCGCCGTAATCCCCATCCGTCGATACTGCTGCTCGAGCAGCAGCTGCTGCGTGATCTGGTCGACCACCTGATTCTGGATCTGTTGTTCGTCTTCCCGGGTCAGCGACCCACCCGACTGATGCCGGTACTGCTCGTACGCGTTCTGAAGGGCTGCCTGATACTGGGCCGTGTGGATCTCGGTCCCGTTCACCTTCAGGACGACGTCACCGCTCGCGGTCTGTTGCCGGCCCGTGATCCCCATGCCGACGTCAAACACAAGCCAACCGACAAACGCGATGGCCAGGATGTAAAAAATCCATTTCGCATTTTCCCGCATCGCGCGCATCATATTGGCCGGAACTCCTGCGTCTGGAGGAGAGGAAGGGAGCTAAGTGTAATTCTGGCAACACACAAACTCAAGATGATCCGGGGTTTTCGCATTGACCGTGGCGGGGCCGAACAGTATTTTCGACCAATTCAGCCAACGATTTGGCCGTGGCGTACACCAGCGAGATAGATAAGCTCGAACGACGCTATGCCGAAAACCCCGAAGGGCGCAATTTCGCGCCGCTCGCGGACGCGTATCGCAAAGCGGGCCAGCTAGACCAGGCCGTCGAGCTCCTCACCGGCGGCCTCGAACGCCATCCTGATTACGTAAGCGCCCACATCGTGTTAGGGCGCTGCCTGATCGACCAAAAAAACGAGACAGGCGCCGGAGAGGTTTTTCGCAAGGTCCTCTCGCTCGATCCCGAGAATGTCATCGCGTTCAAGGTGCTCGCGGAAATCGCCGATCGCGGGAAACGCTACGACGAGGCGGTCGATTGGCTGACCCGGTTGATTGCGGCCGACCCCATGAATGGGGATGCCGCAGAAGCCCTCTCGGTGGCCAGAGGCAAAGCTGCGGCGAGCGCGGCCTCAGCCCCCCCCCCGCCCCCGCCCCCGCCCCCAGTTCCGCCCCCAGCTCCGTCGTATTCTGCGGCACCGGCTCCGACGGCCGAGCTGGACGTCAGTGAGCCCGAGCCCGGGGTCATCCTGGATCTCGGGACCGAAGAGCCACCTGTGGTGGAGCAGCTGAGCGAACCCCCGCAGCCCGTGAGCCAGCCGCCGGGCGAGCTCGAGGTGTATGACGGGACGTTGGATCTCAGCTCGGTGGCGAATCAGACCGCGCGAGCCGACGGCATCGAGCTGCAGGAGGAGGTCGACCTCAAACCCTCGCCGATTGCGATCGAGGGTCTCGCGCGGACGCAGTACGAAGGCAGCGGCGTATTCAAGGTCGATGCGCCCGCGGACGCGGGGACGGAACCTCCAGCAGAGGAAGACCTTCCCATCGTTGACCTTCCTCTGATCATGCCGGAGGACCCGCTCCCGCCTTCCCAGCGTCCGGTAGCCGCAGCGGCAACGTTCGCCCCTCCACCCCCACCCCCACCCCCGACGCCACCCCCAGCACCGCTTCCAGCGCCGCTGCCCGCGCCCTCGCCGGTTGCTGCGGCAGCGGTATCGGCCGCGCGGCCCGAGCGCGGTGTGGGGAGATCGGAGCCGCCGGTGGCGGCGGCCGTGACATTGTCGGACGACGATGGCGCCGCGGACACCGCCGCGCTGTCGAAAGTCGAGCCGCTCGTAACGGAGACAATGGCGGAGCTCTACCTCAGGCAGGGGCACGAGGAGGACGCGCGCCGGGTGTACGAGGCGCTGCTGGCGCAGCGTCCGCAGGACGCACGGCTGCGGGCGCGGGTTCAGGAACTGCGGAACCGAGATCAGGCAGTTCCCGCCCAGAGCGGGCGCGGTGAAACGGTCCGCGTGTTCCTGAAGAACATCCTCACCGGTCGCAACGAGACACGCGCGTCGGCTGACGAGCATTCACCCATCGATGCCGCGTTCGAGCAGGTACACGAGAGTGATATTCCGGGCAATCCGACTCACGCCGCGACCGACAGCATCTCGCTGGACGAGGTCTTCGGCGAAGGGGGAGCGCCCGTGGCCGCACCGCTGTCCGAACCTCCGCCTCCGGGGGCCGTGCCTCCTCCCGCGCCGCCGGCCGCGAGTGGCGGCTTCTCGTTCGACGACTTCTTTGGCAGCAAGTCGGCACCGGGGGCGAGCGCGCAGATGGCGCCTCCGCCGGCGTCGGACGCCGCTCCTGCGGCTCCTTCCAAGCCGGGATCTCGCCCGTCAGGCTCGCGTGGCAAGCTCCCCATGGAGGACGAGAGCGATCTCGATCAATTCCAGGCCTGGCTCAAAGGCTTGAAAGCCTAGTGCATATCGCCGTCCTGAACGGCCCCAATTTGAACCTGCTGGGGGAGCGTGAACCGGAGGTCTATGGCCGTGCCACGCTCAAGGATATCGAGACGGCGACCGGCGAGCGGGCGCGCGTGCTGGGGGTGGAGTGCAGCTGGACTCAGACGAATCACGAAGGTGAGCTGGTCGACGCCATCCAGGGTCTCCGCGGCAAGGCGGCAGGGGCGCTGATCAACGCGGCGGCCTTCACGCACACGAGCCTGGCGGTGCGTGACGCCTTGCTCGCGGTGCGCGTCCCGTTTGTCGAGGTCCACCTGTCGAACGTGTTCGCGCGCGAACCGGCGCGGCACCATTCGTTGCTGGCGGATATCGCGGTGGGCGTCGTCAGCGGGTTTGGCGCGGACAGCTACCGGCTGGGGCTCGAGGGACTGGTCGGATACCTCACGACCCATCGTGGCCGCTGACCCACGATACGCCCGGCAGGAGGCGTTGGTTCGGGCATTCGCGGCGGAGCAGATCGATGCGCTGCTCGTCACCTCGCGAGCGAACATCCGCTATCTCACGGGATTTTCGGGCACGGCGGCGTTGGTGGTGGCCACGTGCGCGGACCTGCTCCTGGTTACGGATTTCCGGTACGACGAGCAAGCGCGCGCGGAATCGGGCGCTGTGGCGCGCATCGAAGTCGAGAGCGCGAGCGTGTGGGACCGGATGTTCCGCGAGCTCGCGACGCTCGGTGCGCTGGGGACGATCGGCTACGAGCCGCAGGCGCTGACCGTTCGCGATGCCGAGCGCTTCACGCACGCAGGGAAGCCCTGGCGCTGGAAGCCGGCCGGCGAGTTGGTCGAGCGGCTGCGGGTGCGCAAAGGGCCGGAGGAGATTGCGGCCATTCGCCACGCCGCCGTGTTGGCCGGCGAAGCATTGGCCAGCACGCTCGGCACCGTGCGCGTGGGGATGTCGGAGCTCGAAGTCACCGGGATGCTCGAGGGGCACCTGCGCCGGCTGGGGAGTGAAGCGCACCCGTTCCCGACGATCGTGGCATCGGGGCCGCGCACCGCGCTGCCGCACGCGCGATCGTCACGCCGCACCATAGCGGCGGGAGAGTGGCTGCTGCTAGACTTCGGCGCGCAAGTCGACGGGTATTGCGCGGATATCACGCGAACGGTGGTCGTGGGGGCGCGCGCGGACGAGCGGCAGCGCGCGATGTACGAGCTGGTGCGGGGAGCGCAGGTCAAGGCACGGACGGAGGTCCGCGCCGGGATGCTCGGGGCCGATGCCGACGCGCTGGCGCGCGAACCGATCGAGGCCCGCGGGTATGGCAGCGCCTTCGGACACTCGCTGGGTCACGGGTTGGGTCTGGAAGTGCACGAGGCTCCGCGACTCTCGAAAACCAATGCCGAGCCGCTGCCCGAAAACGCCGTGGTGACGATCGAGCCGGGGGTGTATGTGCCGGGGCAGGGCGGAGTGCGCATCGAAGACGACGTGCATCTCTCGAGCAGCGGTCCCGTGCTCTTGAGCGACGGACGGACCGAACTCCTGGAGCTCGTCTGACATTGACGACCCGCGACTGTCCGCTACTCTTGTGGCGGCTGGTATGAACCTCGATATCATCGCGCGCCTGGTCCAGATTCTCCGCGAAGCCCCCGAGCTCGGGGCGATCGAAGTGCACCGCGGCTTTTTCGGGGCGTGGACGGCCGTACGCGTGTCGAGGGCGGGCCACGCGCTGGGAGGATCGGATGTGCGCTCCGAGCGCGCCTTTGTCGCGGAGCGAGCCCCCGCCGCCGCGCCGAGCGGTCCGAGCACCCTGCCCCCAGAGCCCGCGGGCGGCAGACGGGACGCGGCAGCGCCCGCGGCGCCTCACGCAGCGGCCCCGGCGGCGGCCTCGCCGTTCGTGGATATCAAATCCCCAATGGTCGGGACGTTCTATTCGTCTCCCGAGCCCGGCGCCGAGCCCTACGTCAAGGTGGGGAGCCGCATTGCGACGGGGCAGATGGTCTGCATTATCGAAGCCATGAAGATCATGAACGAGATCGAATCCGAAGTAGCGGGCGTGGTTCGGGAGATCGCGGTGGAAAACGGACATCCCGTGGAGTTTGGCCAGACCCTTTTCCGAGTGGATCCAAATGCCTGAAGCCCCCCAAGCGAGCGGCGGCGCGCCATTCAATTTCAAGCAGGCCATTACCCACATGGTCCAGCGCAACGGCTCGGACCTGCTGCTCAAGGTGGGACGGCCCGCGACCATCCGGGTGAACGGCGAGCTGGTCGCGCTCGAAACGCAGCCGCTCAAACCAGAAGAGCTCAAATCGCTTGCCGAGCAAATCATGACCCCCCGGCAGGTGAAGGAATTTGCGGAGCATAAGGAGGCGGATTTCGCGATCGGCGTGCCGGGGGTGGGGCGGTTCCGGACCAACGTCTACCAGCAACGCGGGACCGTGGCGTTCGCGTTCCGGTCAATTCCCTACGAGGTGAAGACCATCGCGGACCTGAATCTCCCCGCCGTGCTCGAGGAGATCTCGGCACGGCCCCGCGGCCTCGTGCTCGTGACCGGGGTTACGGGCTCGGGCAAGTCCACCGCGCTCGCGTCGATGATCAATCACGTGAACACCACGCGGCGGGTGAACATCATCACCATCGAGGACCCGATCGAGTTCCTGCACCGCGACAATCTCTCGAACATCTCGCAGCGCGAGGTCGGCAACGACACACTCTCGTTCAACGCCGCCCTGCGGCACGTCCTGCGGCAGGACCCTGACGTGATTCTCATTGGCGAAATCCGCGACATGGAGACCCTGGACACGGCGCTCAAGGCCGCGGACACGGGACACCTGGTGTTCTCGACGCTGCACACCACGGACGCGACGCAGACGATCAACCGCGTGATCTCGTTCTTTCCGCCGCACCAGCACGAGGAGGTGCGCCACCTGCTCTCGACGGCCCTGCAGGCGGTGGTCTCGCTGCGGCTCGTGCCGCGCAAGGATGGGCGGGGCCGCGTCCCCGCCGCGGAGGTCTTGATCAACACGGCGGCGGTCTCGGACAAGATTCGCGATCTGTCCCAGCAGCTCAGCA
>DATIWU010000161.1:0-44609 GCA_035519195.1 Gemmatimonadales bacterium | reverse complement strand
TTCCGACTGCCTTCCGCTCTGCCCAGGCCTGTGCTGCAATGGCATCGAGATAGTACCAAAGATTCCGCCCTTTGAATGCTTTGCATGCGACTCTCGCGAGTGTTAGTGCCTCCGCGGGCCCCTTTTCGAGTCCAGCGCCATATACTCGGAGTCTTGTCAGAAGGCCTAGGTCTGGCGCAGCTGAGGCTCTTCCATCGACCAAGCACTCGAGCGCTCGAAGGTGATCAATAGCGACAGAATTTTCACCGGCTAATAGAGTCAAGTTCACAAGGTATGTGGAGGAAGACACTCGAGCACGCCAACTGGATTCTTCCACTCCTAGCTTCAAGGCTGCGTCAATGCATTCACGTCCTCTCTCGATCTCACCCGAAAGAAAGTAAGCCTCTCCGAGATTTGCGTACGATGCGAACGCACGTGGTTGCGATCTGGCTTGACGCCCCTTCTCGATGCTGTAAAGGCCTATCTCAATCGCCCCGGCGTAGTCTCCGCGGCTGACTCGAAGAGCGGAAATGTTCGAAGCGATTATTGAGCTTCGTGAGTCGTCTCCCATCTTCTCGGCGAGACCGAGAGCCGTGGAGTAGGCCGCATTGGCTGACTCGAAATCGCACATATGATACTTGCAGCAACCGTAGCCATTGTAGATGTGGTTCAACATTCCACTTTCTGACGACGCGCTCAGAATTTCGATCGCTCGTTCGAGATATCGTGCTGCTGCTTCAACATCGAAGAAGAAAAAGCTGCAGTATGCTAAGGCGTGAAGGACTACGTGGTCACCCTGATTTGACGGCTTCTCGGCTAACCTGAGCAGCTCCGCTTGGGCATCTCGGACCCGTTCCTCTCGACCGAATTCGCCACCCGCTCTTGCGTACTCGAAAAGGGCCTGCGCTACCAATCTGTCGTCATGTGTCGTTCGCGCTGCTGCGAGTGCACTATCAGCCGCTGCGCAACATTGTTTCCCCATCTCGCGGTTGAGAAGGTATTCTGCTGCCACCTTCATTCGGTGCGCATCCGCCAGGTCGCGAGGAGACAGTCGGTTGCTCTTTAGAACACGATCCAGCAGCGCGACTGCTTTCTGTGCTTTGGACTGGTCCAGGAGTGCCCGGCACAATAAGAAGTCAATCTTGTCTCGTTGATCAGGGGAAACCGCCGAAATACTCAGCGGGTCGAGGACGCGCTCAGCTTCATATGGTGCGCCTGCGGCAATTGCGGCTAGGGAGCCGCTTAGCGCAGGTTCTATCGCCTTTGCCGGATCGCCTCCACGCATGTAGTGCCAAGCGATCTCCAGGTCCAAGAGCCATTCTCGCGTAGAGTCTCCCGTCTTCAACAATTCGGCCACTCGGCGATGCATATCAGATCGCAGAGGAGCAGTCACAGAGTAGTAGGCTTGGGCACGAATCAATTCGTTACGAAACTCGAGTTCTCCCTGTACTACTCGCAAGAATCCTTCGTCCACGAGGTGCTTTAGGCCCTCTGCCGCCCCCGCAGCACTGTTTCCAATCGCAGAATACAAACTCAAGTGGCCCAACCTTCGGCCCAAAACGGCAGCAATATCCAATACGGAACGAGTGTTCGAATCCAAACGTAGGACATGCTTTTCGAAAACAGCCGTAATCGCACGAGGGATACCGAGATTCGGCGCAGGCAAAGTATCCAGAGCTTCGAGATCTTGTAAAAGCGATTGCGGACCGTGTGCGGCCCATTCGCGCGAGAGAAGTTCGATCGCTAACGGGTTTCCACCACCAGCGCGGAGAATACGTTTACAAGGTGAGTCAAGTGGATTGGCCAACGCCTCGCCCAAGAAACTACAGACCAATCTCCAGGCTGCCTCCGCGGAAATTGATTCGAGTTCAATAGCACTTAAGCCAGCGATTGTCGAATCACTCGTCAACGCGAACGAAGCCGCGGCATGTCGGAGTTCCGTTGAACGGCCCGCGAATACGAACAAGACACGGGTCTTACCAAGCCGGCGTATCACCGAATGCAGAATCGCCGCACTCGCGTTATCCGCTGCATGAATGTCGTCGACCACCAGAATCAGCGGCGTCTCGTCCCCCGCCGCCGTCACTGCTTTCAGCAGAGCATCGGCAAGCCGGATCGGCGTCGCCTCGGCCGTCCATTCCATCGGCTTCGGTACGCCCGGGAACGCCTCAAAGATCGCCGGGCTGATTCTCCCGAGCTCACTCAGGGCTTCGGGATCGGCGCAGCTGATCACCCGCTGGACCGCAAGCTGCCGCACAAGCTCCGCGAGAACCGCGAACGGCAGATCGCGCTCGGCGTCGTACGCCTGAGCGCGAGCGACCACCGCCCCTTCCATCTGACAGCTCGAGAGAAACGCATTCGTCAACGTGGTCTTGCCCATCCCCGCGTCGCCGGTTAGCACGACCACGCGTGGCCGGCGCTGGCGCGCTTCGACCCAGGTGTCGTACAGCGCCGCGAATTCCTTCTCGCGTCCGATCAGCGTCTCGGCCTCGAAGCGCCGCTCACGGCGCGGCTCCGTCGCCGTCTCCCGCACGCGAAGTCCCGACGAGCGCCCGTCTCGCAACAGGTCCGCAATGCGCGTGAGGTCGGCCGTTGGCTTGGCGTTCAGATCCGCTTCAAGCGCCGCGACGAATCGATTGTAGATCTTGAGCGCGTTGGTGCGATCGCCGGCCCAGGCACGTGCCTCCATCAATCCGCGGACGGCATCTTCCGACAAGGGCTCGAGATCGTACAGCACCTGTGCGGCCCGCTCGACCGCCGCGAAGTTCCCGGTGCGCCGCCCCGCGTCCATTTGCTTGACCAGGCAATCCCGAATCCGGGGCGCAAGCCGCGCGCGCCACTCGTCCTTCCAATGCTCGAACGCCGCCGTCCCGGGAATGTCGAATCCCTCGAGCAATGAGCCGCGGACATCGACGTCACATGCGTCAAGGTGGGCGACATCAGTCTCGACCACGCCGGCGTTCAGCGCCAGCGTGGCTTTCTGGACCTGCAGATGCTCACGGCCGACTTTGCCTTTGAGTACCGACACCGCCTGTGCGAGCGAGTGGCGGCCGTGATGTGCGGGAACGTCCGGCCAGAGGAGCTCGATCAGGGACTCGCGTGTGATGCGACGGTGGGGGTCCAACGCCAGACGGATCAGCAAGGCGAAATGCTTGCGCGTGCGGAAGCGCACCGGCTCGCCCGAGGCTGCCGAGAAGAGAGGAGGTCCGAGAATCGACAAACGAAACAGCGCCAAGCGGACGGCTCGCTTGTTTCGATTGGCGACACTATAAGACACTCCCCTCAACTTCTTGTCAACACATTGAGGATGACTGGCTTACAGGCGCGGGTTTCGAGAGTGCGCTAGTGAATAACGCGACGCCGGCCCATGCTCATGCGCCGTTCCCGTTCCGTGGGATTCGCGCAGATGGGGCAAGGACCCATGTTGGGCTGCTGATCGAACACGAGCTCGACCGGGCCCAAACTCTTCGCGGTATCCGTGAGCGTGACGGTCAGCGCCATGATGCGGCCGGCGACGGTGCCGGTGAAATGCGCGGGATGATTCGAGCCGACCATGATCGGCCCGACGCTGATGTTGTACTCGCCCGTGACATCGAACTTGCCGTCCGTGCCGGGCACGATCGGCTGGTGTGCGGTGCCGAAGGTGCAGCCAATGTGCACGTGGGCGCTCGTGTCGTCACCGATCAGTACGGCGTTGTCCCCACCCCACGTCCCACCCGCCACGCCCCCCGGCCAGAGCACGCTCGAGCTGCAGGCACAGAGTGCGAGGGTGAGCAGCAGCGACGGTGGTTTAGGCATCGAGGACGGTCAGTCGCGGCATCGTGTGGCGGCTCTCAACCCGCTCGTACGCCGGGATCCCCGCGGTGGAAACTAGATGCTTAGCCACCGTTCCTCCTTGAGCAGCTCTGCCACAATATCGGGCGTGGCTCGTCCCGCCGCCTCCGCCGCAAAGTTGATCACGAGCCGGTGCGTCAGCACGAGCGGCGCCACCCGCCGCAGATCGTCGAGATCCGCCATGGGCCGGCCGTCGAGCGCCGCACACGCCTTGGCGCCGAGTACCAGGTATTGCGACGCCCGGGGCCCGGCGCCCCAGGCAACGTATTCCTTTATAAAGACGGGCGCCTCGTCGTCCGTTGGCCGAGTCATCCGCGCCAGCGTGACGGCCCCACGCACCACCTGCTCCGGGGCCGGCACCCGCCGTACCAGATGCTGCAACGCCAGCACATCCTCGGCCGTCAGCACCGGTTGCACTTCGGCGCCATGGTCGCCCGTCGTGGACTCGACGATGCGCTCTTCTTCTTCTTTGGTGGGATACAAGACCCGTAGCTCGAACATGAAGCGGTCGAGCTGGGCCTCGGGGAGCGGATAGGTCCCTTCCTGCTCGATCGGGTTCTGGGTCGCGAGCACGAAGAACGGCGGCGGGAGATAATGGGTCTGCCCCGCGGCGGTGACCTGATGCTCCTGCATCGCCTGCAGCAGCGCGGCCTGGGTCTTGGGTGGCGTGCGGTTCACCTCGTCGGCCAGCACCACGTTCGCGAACACCGGGCCGCGTACGAACCGGAAGCCGCGCTTGCCGGTGGACGGATCTTCCTCGATGATCTCGGTGCCCGTGATGTCCGACGGCATGAGGTCGGGCGTAAACTGGATGCGGGAGAATTTGAGCTCCAGCGCTTGCGCCACGGTCTGCACCATGAGCGTCTTCGCGAGCCCCGGCACGCCCACGAGCAGGGCATGCCCCCCGGAGAAAATCGCGGCGAGAATGCCGTCCAACACATCCCGCTGCCCCACGATGCGGCGCGACACCTGCGCGATCAGATCGGCGCGCGCCGAGGCGAGCCGCTCGAGCAGCTCGACGTCGCCCTGGGGCCTCGAGGCGGGAGAGGGCGGCGAGGGGGAAGGGTTGGGGGCCATGGTATGGTCGAAGGTTAACCAATTCATACTCTCAAGCGCTACATAAGGTTGCGCGGGGAGTCAGGGCCGGTAGGTTTTCGCACCCTCACCAATACTTCTACGGGAGCCGTCCATGCACCCTGGGAAGATCGTTCGCAGTACGTCCGTCATCGCCGCCGCCGTCGTGTGCGCCTTCGCGCCACGAGCTAGGTCCGGAGGCACACGCCTGACCGTGGACTCGAAGGCGAGCCTCGCCTGGTGGCAAATCAATCCGCACCTCAACCAGCTCTGGGCCACCACGTGTCCCTCGGATCCGGGGTGGCTGCCCGGCGAGGGACGCAGCTCGGGCACCGGATGGAATGTCGACGCGACGGCGATCAAGCTGCCGCCCAAGGACGCGCTGTCCGACACGTCGGACATTCCGCTGTTCCCGCGCAAGCGGGTGCGTGCGGTGTGCGAGGAAGCGGTTCACGGCGAGCTCGTGGCGCCCGACACCGTCACGTGGAAGGGCGTCCACGGGAAAATTGTGGTAGACGCGGCGGATCTCATCACGGGAGAGAAATTCCGCGACAACTTTGCCCGGGAGCACGTGCTCGAAACGGACCGGTATCCCCAGATGACGTTCGTGATCGACAGCCTGCAGGACCTCAGGAAGAGCGGCGATTCGCTGCGCGCCATGGCCTCCGGGTCGGTCACGATCCACGGCACCACCGTGCCGCTCTCCGTGCCGGTGCTGGCGTGGCCCGACGCGGGCGGCCTGCGGGTGCGCGGCCGCTGGCACATGACCGCCGACGAGTTGTGGACCCGCTACGGGATCTCGAAGATCGCGCTGGGACTGGGCGTGGGGATGGGTATCTGGCGGCAGCTGTGGATGGGCGTGGACGTCGTGCTGCACGCCGAGCCGCTCGCACCGTGAGCCTTTCGCTCAGCGCGTAACAGTATTGGATAGCATGTTTTGCGCTGCCGCCGGTTGCTTGCGAAATTTTTCACAAGCGGATAGGTTTTGGCCGCGTGCAAGCCCCGGCCGGTAACCCATGGCGCTTTGCCGGGTTCGGCATCCAGCTAGCGGTCACGATTTTCGCGGGTGCGCTGGCGGGGCGCTGGCTCGACCGCCGCATCCACACCGATGGCATTTTCACGATGCTCGGAGCCCTCCTGGGATTCGGCATCACCCTGTACTCGCTGGTGCGCGAGCTGAATCGCGCGGGACGGAAGTGATCGTGAGCGGAGCGCGCCGCTATCTCCTGGGACTCACGACGGTGACGCTCGTGGCCGTGGCGGCGACGCTCGTCGCCCCCGAACCCGCGCGTACGGCAATGCTGTGGGCCCTCGGCGTGGCGCTGCTCGTTCAGGCGCCGCTCGGCTGGATGGTGGTGCGCAATCTCGGGACCGAACGGTTCCTCCTGGCCTGGGCCGTCGGGTTCGTGGTGCGGCTCGCGGCGGTCGCGTGCGCCGGGTTCCTGATCGCGCCGCGCGTGGGCCTGGCGCTCGCGCCGTTCCTGTTCACCCTTGTCGGTATCCTGATGGCGTTCGTGGCGGTCGAAGCGATCGGCCCGGTGGAGCGATTCGAGTGAAGCTACTGCTTGGCGTCTGCGTCATCGGTCTTCTGGCAGCGACCCCGTGCGGTGCGCACGCGCAGGACCCGGCACACGTCGTGCAGGAAGCGCACAGCCAGCGCGACATCAATATCCTCGAGCATCTCGGCAACTCGCACCATCTCGAGCTCCCCTACTGGAAGCCGCCGTACACGTATTCCGTCGAGCTGCCGCATTTCCCGCCGGTGAAGATCGCTGGCGTGCTGATCGACTTTTCGATCACCAAGCATCTGGTGTTCATGTGGCTCGCGGCGCTCGTCGTGCTGGTCGTAATCCTTTATACGTCGCGCAAGGTGGCGCGCGCCCAGGCCGCCGGCCTGCCGCCACGCGGCTTTGCGGCCGCGCTGGAAGCCATTGTGCTCTACGTACGGGGGGACGTGATCCTGCCGAACGTCGGCCCGCATGGCGAAGGCTACGTGGATTACCTCCTGACGGTGTTCTTCTTCATCCTCGGTTGTAATCTGTGCGGCTTGCTGCCCTGGGGTGCGACGCCGACTGGGAACATCGCGGTGACCGCGGCGATGGCGATCTTGTCGCTCATTGTCATCGAGGTCTCCGGGATGCGCTCGCTCGGCTTCAAGGGCTACATGCAGACGATCTTTTACCTCCCTCCCGGCCTGCCGGGATGGATCAAGCCGATCATGCTCGTGATCATGACCCCCATCGAGATCATCGGGAAACTGGCCAAGCCCTTTGCGCTCGCGGTGCGGTTGTTCGCGAACATGACGGCGGGGCACGTGGTGCTGCTGGCCCTGATCGGGCTGACCTTCTTCTTCCAGAGTTACGTCGTCGGTTTTCTCGTCGCCTCGCCGCTTTCCACGGCGGTGATGGTACTCGAGCTGTTCGTGGCGTTTCTGCACGCGTTCATCTTCACGCTGCTCACCTCCGTGTTCATCGGGTTGATGCGCGCGGAGCATTAGCAGCCGCAGTACGGACGGCCGGGTAACCCGCGCGCCGTCCGGGTAGTCCGCGAGGAGCGGACGAAGCCCGCTCGTTTGCCGCACCCAACGCAAGGCGGGCAGCCGTTGCGAGGTCGGTCTCCCGGGAGAACCGTCGCGACGGAATGGGGCGCGCCAAGTCACTACTTGGTCTCCCGTACGGTGAGGAGTTTCGAGATGACCCACATGCTCGCATTGCTGCAGGCGGCCACCGATGCCGCGGGCGCAGGGAAGGGTTATGCCCTGATCGGTGCTGGTCTCGCGGCAGGACTCGCGGTACTGGGCGCCGGCATCGGCATCGGCCGCATCGGCGGCCAGGCGGTCGAAGGCATGGCCCGCCAGCCCGAGAACAGCGCCAGGATCCAGACCGCGATGATCATCGCGGCGGCGCTGGTCGAAGGCGTCGCGTTGTTCGCGGCGGTCGTGGCGTTCGTGATGCAGGGGAAGGTCACGTTTTAAGGGAAGAGGGAAGGGGGAAGGGTTTGCACTCCCTTCCCCACCCTCACTGCAATGAAAGAGAGCCTGGAATGAGGCGATTGGGTTGGCTCGCGGTAGCGCTGTTGGTAATCGGCGCCGTGCCGCTCGCGGCACAGGAAGCGGCGGCGAATCCGAATCCGCTCACGGTCGACGGCGGGCTCATGCTGTGGACGCTGTTCGTGTTCGGACTGCTGCTGTTCCTGCTCAAGCGCACCGCATGGCCCGTGCTGTTGCAGGCGGTCCGGGATCGCGAGGCGCGGCTCGAGCAGCAGATGGCGGAAGCCGAGAAGGCGCGGACGGAGGCGAGGGAACTGCTTGAGCAGCATCGCGCGCTGCTCGCGGGTGGCAAGCAGGAAGCGCAGCAGATCATCGCTGCCGCCAAAGCGGCGGGCGAGAAGGATCGCGAAGCGCTGCTCGCCAAAGCGCGCCAGGAGTACGAAGCGATGCTGGCGCGCGCGCGTCAGGAGATCACGGTGGAGCGGGATCAGGCGCGGGAAATGCTCCGGCGTGAGGCGGTCGATCTGTCGATTGCCGCGGCAAGCAAGCTGGTCGAGACACAGCTCGATTCCGATACGAATCGGAAGCTCGTGAATGCGTATCTCGACACATTGGCGGCGCGGTGAAGGAGACCACCGTTTCGCGTAATTACGCGGAAGCCCTATTTCTCGCCGCGCAGGCGCAGGCGGATGGTGCCATCGATCGGTACGGCGGACTGATCGACGCGGTGTCGGCGGCGATCCATGCGGACAATCGCATCGCGATCGCGCTCGAGTCACCGCGTGTTTCCAAGGCGACAAAAGCGAAGCTCATCAACGACTCGCTCACGGGCATCGCGCCGCCCGAATTCGTGCGCTTTCTCCAGTCCGTGGTGCGGCGCGGGCGCCAGGGGCTCTTGGGCGAGATCGCGCTCGAGTATCACAGATTGCTGGACGAAAAGCGCAACCGGGTGCGCGCCGACGTGACCGTGGCGGTCGAGGCCGATGCCAAGTTGCAGCGGCAGATTGCCGAGCGCCTGGGCACGGTACTCGGCCGCGAGGTGCGGCCGCAGTTCCGGGTGGACAAGGGGATTCTCGGGGGAATGGTGGTGCGGGTGGGCGACCGGATTTTCGACGGATCGCTGCGCCGCAGACTCGCGACGCTCAGGCGTCGCATGCTGACCGGGGAATAGTTCTCTCTTAAAGCCGCCAATCCAACCCGACAGAGACCGAGTGCCGCCACATGGCGTGTGGCGCAAACCGGTCCGGCAGCTCGCCGCTCTGGAATGGCGAGCCGCTGTGTGCCACGCTCGTCCGTGCGGCTCCGGTCCACCTCCCTGCAAGCGGAAACGCGAGCGTGAGTCCGGTGGCGACACCGACTTCGCTCCGCTCGGTGAGACCCGTGAGCTCCCAGATGTCCACCACCGGACCCGCCTGAAGCTGTAACACAGCCCCCGCGGCCAGCCGCGCCAGGCGCAACGTGACCGCGGGTGCGATCTCCGTAAACCGCATTTGCTGCTTCGCGGCGATGATCAGCGCGTCCGACTCTTCGGCCAGCGCCGGATGCATGCGCCGTGCGCTCACGACAAACCCGAACCGCGACCATTGGCGCTCGACCCGCAGGGCGATGGCGCCGCCGGCCCCCGGGTGAAACGCTTCTCCCGTGCTCCCAGCGCTCGTATCGCTCGACGCGTCTCCAAACGACGTCCACGTCAGGTCGACCCCCACGATCCACTGGGCCGGCGCGCAGCGCGGCGCAATCGCGATGGCGTAGACGACCCATCCGGAACCGAGCAGCGAACGGGCGCGCATGGTCTCAATGCATCTCCATTTTGATCCAACCGTTGGTTTCGTTATTGGGGCCCTTCACCACCCAGTTATAGCCGTCGTGGAATTCGTTGGCGACGCTGTCCTGGACCGCATTGCCGACCAGCTCGTCGTTGGTGTTGATGAGCGAGGCGAGCGCCGCAAACAGGTTCTGCGCCGTCTTCGCGAATTTCCACGTCAACAACGAGTCGATCCCGGCCGTCCAGAACTGGTAGGCCTGGTCGACCGCCGCCACCGCGCGTTGAAACTCCGAGGCGCTGGTCTTGATCTGACAGGGGGTATCGTCGTCCTCGACCACATAGGCGCGGAGACTCTGCGCCGGATGCACCGCCCGGTACTGATCGAGCTGCGCCTTGGTGAACAGCATGACGCTCCCGGTCCAGTCGACGCCGTTCTGATCGAAGTAGTAGGGAGCGGACTGCTTCTCGCCGGCGCACTGGTAGTCGGCGAGCGAGTCGGTCTGCCCATTCTGCCCCAGCATGTGGACTTCAAATTCGGGTGCCCCTTTCAACCAACTCTCAAACGTTTGGACGAAATGGGCTCGCGTCATGTAGAGGCCGGGCGGGGGCGAAGCAGGAGGCGGAGGCGGATCGCCATTGCCGCTGCCCCCCTTGCAATCGAGGCACTGCATCAGGCTGGGCCGCATCGCAAAATCGGTCTCCACGGGGACTAACGCCAGCACGGGAATCGGTGGCGGGGTACGGCTGCTCAGCTCGTAGCGGTTGCCGGCGGTATCGAATGCGATCGGCACGTCGTCATCGCCGACCGCCGTCGCGACGACGACGCGGCCGTCGCCGCGCCATCCGGATCGATGGCTCGGCACCGGCAGATAGAGCTCCAGGGGAATGGCCGCGTCGACGAGTAGGGATAGCTCGCCGGGCGGCCGGGCGGTGGCCGCGGCCATCGCGTGCAGCTCGCGACGCTCGGCGCCATTGATGAACTGTTGAAACTGAATCTTGTGCTCACGGAACGGCGAGGCATCGAGCTGCGCCTTGAGCCGTGCCCGGAAGGCCGGGGATCGGAGCGCGAGGGCGAGGGCACGCGCCAACCCCTCAGGAGGGCCGTCGGGTCGCGTGGCGACGTCCGCGCGGCGCCCCGACGGGCCGGCCCCACGGGCGTCGTGAGGCCCGGTGGCCGGCTGCGCGGTGCAAGCAAGAGCAATGGTGGTAAGAACGACGGCGCGGTAGAGCGTGGTCTGGCGCATGGCGCCTCCGCGGTGTGGGTTCCGCCGGGAGACCGAAGCGCCTCCCTGGCGGGCCGCGGAAAATGCCGGGCAGCGAAGCGCGGCCGGCCACAAAACCACGCGTGCCGCATCGAATCACCGCGCTTTCGCGCCCGCGCCCGAGCGTTTTAGCTTGCGGGGCGCAAATGCTCGCCCTCCTCTTGCCCCTGCTCGGCCTAGGGACCGACACAAGCGGATATTGGCAGCAGCACGTCACCTACGCGATTACCGCGCGTCTCGACGAGCCTACGGGCGTTCTGACCGGCCACGAACGACTCGTCTACATCAACCGCTCCCCCGACACGCTGCGCGACTTCTACGTACATCAATATCTGAACGCGTTTCGCCCCGGCTCGCGCTGGGCCGCGGCCGACAGCGCCGAAGGCGTGGTGCGGTTTCAGCATCTCAAGGATCCCGACTATGCGTTCGAGCGGTTCACGCGGGTCGTGATCGACGACGCCGAGCGGCAGACGGACTATCCCGGTGCGCCCGATTCGACCGTGGCGCACTGGACGCTCGCGCGGCCTCTCGCGCCGGGTGACTCGCTCGTGGCCGAGTTCGATTGGCAGGCTAGGGCTTCGACCGTGCCGCGTCGCCAGGGCCGCGAAGGCCGGCGGTTCGATTTCGCGCAGTGGTATCCCAAGGTGGCGGTCTACGACAAGTACGGCTGGGAGGCCCACCCGCTCTATCCCGCGGGTGAGTTCTACGGCGAGTTCGCCACCTACGACGTGGTGCTCGATCTCGCGCAGGACCAGGTCATCGGCGCGACCGGCGTCCCCGAGGAAGGCGACCCGGGATGGGAGCGTGCCCGACGGGACCCGGCGATTCCGGTGGCTTATCAAGCCGACTGGTATCGGCGGACCGGCGGACGGGCGGACCGGCGCGCGGTTGGGTGCAGCGAGCTCGATCTCGGAGCGGGGCGGAAATGTGTGCACTTTCACGCCGAGGACGTGCATCACTTCGCGTTCTCGCTGAATCCCGCGTACGTGTACGAGCAAGGGCGGTACGGCGACGTCGTCGTGCACGTCCTGTATCTCCCCACCGACAGCGTTTCCTGGGGCAAAGGCGTAGCCGTGCAGTGGACCGAGATCGCGCTGCAATGGCTGGCTCAGCTGTTCGGCCCCGACCAGTGGCCCCAGCTCACCAACGTGCACCGCATCGAGGGCGGCGGCACCGAATTTCCCATGATGGAAATGAACGGCGGCGCCTCGCTCGGACTGATTCTCCACGAGAGCGGGCATCAGTACACCATGGGCCAGCTTGCCAACAACGAATGGCGCGAAGCCTGGCTCGACGAGGGCTTCACCTCATTCCAGTCGGGATGGTTTCTCGAAGCGCACCATGTGCGGCGCTCCTACGAAGCGCTCGAGCCCCAGGTGCTGTGGCTCGACTTGGGCGGTTGGAGCCAGCCGGTTTCCATGGTGTCGGACCAGTTCCGCGATTTCTTCACGTACAACGAAATGGCGTACGCCAAGGCGCAGCTGTTCTATGAGCAGCTGCGCTATGTGGTGGGCGACTCCACCATGCAGGCGATTCTCCGGACCTATTTCGATCGCTGGAAGCTGAAGCACGTGGACGAGACGGCGTTCAAGGCGGTATGCGAGGAAGTGTCGCACCAGGATCTCGACTGGCTGTTCGCGCAGTGGCTGCACGCCGACTTGCTGATCGATTACCGCCTCGAGACGGTCGAGCGTCACGCGCTGCCGGATGGCCGCTGGCATACGGTGGTGACGATCACCCGCCGCGCGCCTGGGGTCATGCCGGTCGAGATCGGAGATCCCGACACGATTTACGCGCGCGCCACGGGCCAACCGGAAGTCGAGCGAGTGGAATTCACGACCGCCAGGAAGCCGGGCCGGCTCATGCTCGACCCGCGGCTCCGGGCGCACGACTTCAACATGCTGAACAACCGGGAAAAACGCGCCCTCCAAGGCCGCGGTAGCTTCGAGACAAAGATCGATAACCCCCTGCGCGAGACGGTACGCCGCGACCGTCTGGTGGACGCGTGGATGCCCGTGGCGTGGTACAATGACGTCGGCGGGGTGACGGTCGGATTACGCAGCCGCACGAATTATTTTGGCAGCTACGATCGGAACCTGTTGATCGGGACCGTCGGAACGAAGAGCGGCGCGTCGGATCCGGTGGGGGTGTACGCGCGGTTCTCGAATCCCGTGAGCCACCCGATGCCGCATGTCACCACCAGCGTCGCCGCATGGTTCGTGGAAGGGCGCGCGGGCGTGGACCTCGAGGCCGACCGCTCGCTGCAAAAGAGTCCCGATGCCGCCGCCGATCCGCACGTGGGATTCGGGCTCATGTGGATGTCGACCACGAATCTCGAGTACGTGGACCGTACCCTGTGGGATGACGCGGGCACGATCGAGCTCGGGCCCTCGTTCAGCACGACGGTCGAGAAGAGCCATGCCGTGTTCCGGGCGCGGACCGATCTCAAAGGCGGCGTGGTCTACTCGAACCCTGGACCGGGCTTCGCGACGTCGAGCCGCTACGACGTGGCGGGGTACGCGCGGCTCACGGGCGAGGCGAGCGTGCGCAGGCCGTTCTGGCTCGGCACGAGACTTGGCGCCCGGTTGTTCGGCGGCGGATACATTGGCGGATCAGATCCGGTCAAACAGCGGCGTATCATGGTGGCGGGAGCGGATCCCTACGCGACGTTCACGAACCCCTTCGTGCGCTCGGCTGGCGCGCTGTTCGTGCGCCCGGACTTGCATTACCAGTCTCCGGGCGACGCCAACCTGCGCGGCTTCCGCCCCGACCTGGGGGGGCGCTGGGCGGCGGCGCTGAATCTCGAGCTGTCGCGTACCGTGATCAGCCCCAAAAAGGGCGTGGTGCGGGGCGTCTCGCTCCAGGCGTTCCTGGACGGCGCGCTGGTCGACTCGTTGGCCACGACTCCCAATCCCGGCGGCAAGACATATACCGATCTCTGGGATGCGGGCTTCGGCGTGGTGACGCGGCAGCAGACGGGCGATCTCGAGTGGACGATTCGCGCCGAGTTCCCATTCGCGTTGAATGCCCCGCACCTTGCCCCCGACGCCGGGGCGAATGACGGCCGCGTGGCGTTCCGCTGGGTGGTCAGCCTCGAGCCGAGCTTCTAGTGGAACGGCGCGGGTTCTTCGGCCAGACGCTGGGCAAGCTCGCACGCGAGGTGGCGGCCCGCACCGAGCGACGGGTCGTGTCGCGCCGCTACCAGCGTCCGCCCGGTGCGCTCCAGGAGATCGCCTTCCTGGCGTCGTGCACGCGTTGCGGCGACTGCATCGACGTGTGTCCGGTGCACGCGATCACCAAGGCGCCCGTGGACGCGGGCCTCGCGCTCGGCACCCCGATCATCGACCCCGCGGTGCAGGCGTGTGTGGTGTGTGACGACATGCCCTGCGCGCATGCCTGCGAAACCGGGGCCCTGGTGGCGCCGCCGGGTGGGTGGCAGGGGGTCCGTATGGGCGCATTGCGCCTCGATCCCGTTCGATGCATTGCTTTTCAGGGTGTCTCGTGCGGCGTATGCGCGCGGTCCTGTCCGGTGGGCGAGCGCGCCCTCGCGCTCGATGCGGGCGGGCGGCCGGTGCTCCGGCCGGAAGGATGTGTCGGGTGCGGGACCTGTGTGACGGTGTGCGTCACACGGCCGTCGTCGCTTACACTGGAGATTGGATGAGCGAGCTCCCGTATCGCGTCCCCAAGCCGTGGGGTTACGAGATCATCTGGGCCAGAACGGACCGCTACGTCGGGAAGATCCTGCACATCGAGCCGGGACAGGTGCTGAGTCTGCAGTATCACACCAAGAAAGACGAGTCGATCTACATCTTGCAGGGAGAAATCATCTTGCGCTTGCAGCAGGGAGAGACACTGATCGAGCGCATGCTCGCTCAGGGCGAAGCCTTTCACGTCCAGCCCAAGGTCATCCATCAGTTCGAGGCCGTCCGGGCGAGCGATGTGCTCGAAGCCTCCACGCCTGAAATCGACGACGTCGTGCGGCTCAAGGACCGCTACGGGAGGGTACCGTGAAGGTCATCGTCCCGCTCGCGGGCAAAGGTACGCGACTGCTGCCGCTCACGAAGCGCGTACCCAAGCCGCTGATCCACGTCGCCGGGCGGCCGGTGATGGATTACGTGATGGATACGCTCAAGGGCCTCGAGATCGAAGAGCTGATCGTGATCACGGGGCATTTGAAGCACACCGTCGAGCGCTACATCGTCGAGAATTACGACGTCGAGGCGAGATTCGTCGAGCAAAAGACGTTGGACGGCACGGCAGGCGCCATCAGTCTCGCGCGCCCGTATGTCGACCGGCCGGTCCTGATCGTCTTCGTCGACACGTTGTTCGACGCCGACATGTCGCTCATCAACCAGACCGATGCCGACGGAATCATCTGGGCGAAAGAAGTCGAGGACTACCAGCGCTTCGGCGTGATCGTCACGAACACCCGGGGCGACATGCAGCAGATCATCGAAAAGCCGCGCACGCCCATTTCGCGGCTCGCGAACATCGGCCTGTACTACATCCGCGACTGGCGCACCCTGTTCGACGGCATCGCGGAGGTCATGCGGCGGCCCCCTGGTGTGGGCGGCGAGTACTACCTGACGGATGCCTTTCAGTACATGGTCGATCGCGGCAAGAAGCTGCACGTGGCGGAAGTCTCGGGCTGGTACGACTGTGGTAAGATCGAGACGCTGCTCGAAACCAATCATCACCTGCTCGAGCATGGGCGCGCGCGAGCACCGCGGGTCGATTCCTGGTCGACCATCCGCCAGCCGGTGTACATCGAAGACGGCGTAGTGTTGCAGGGCGCCACCATCGGCCCCAACGTCACGATCGAAGCCGGCTCGGATGTGATCGACAGCACGATCGAGAACAGTATTCTCGGCAAGAACGTCCGCGTGGCGCGGTCGACCATTCGCGATTCGCTGGTGGGCGACGGTCAGGTGATCGAAGGGAAATCGATTGCCCGCAGTGTAATCGATGCCGGAGAGTTCGCGCCGGCGCGATGAGGCGAATGTCCCACGTCCAATTGCGAATTTCCATTGTCCAAGTGAGGTGGCCGTGAAAGCCGACGAAGTTCGTGAATTGTTCGCCTACAACACGTGGGCAACCCGGCGCATTTTCGAAGCGCTTGCCTCGCTCCCGCCCGGCGACTACACCCGTGACTTGAAGTCCAGCTTCGCAAGCATTCATGCCACGCTCGCGCACATCGTCGGCGCGGACCGGATCTGGCTGGCGCGGTGGCGCGGAGAATCGGGTGTGGGGATGCTCAAGGGCGAGGATGTCCCCTCGCTGGCGGAGCTCCGGAAGCTGTGGGAGAAGGTCGAGGCGGAGCGGACGCAATTTCTCGCGGGCCTGCAGGATGACGATCTGACCCGGGAGATCGTAGTGAAGCCCTCGGGCGGGGGGCAGCAGTATGTCCACCGGCTGCTCGAGACGCTCCAGCACGCCGTCGACCACTCCTCCTACCACCGTGGTCAGATTGTGACAATGATGCGGCAAGTCAATGTGAAACCGCCATCTACGGGCCTGATCGGCTACTACCGGGAGAAGAGCAGCAAGGCTGCCTAGCCGGAGCGGGGTCCAGGGGCGAGACTCGGGAACCTGAGTAAGTTACTCGCGGTTTAGTAACCAATTCGCGCGAGGGTTCCCGTGAGTCACGCCGTCATCTCAAAGAAGCACCGCAAACCAGAGCCCCGAGGTCCGCGCTGGCGGCGCCGCAAAGAGGCCCGCCCGGCCGAGATCGTGGCGGCGGCGCTCGACGTGTTCGTCGAGCGCGGCTACACCCGCACCAAGCTCGACGACGTGGCACGGCGTGCCGGCGTCACCAAGGGAACGCTCTACCACTATTTCCAGAGCAAGGAAGCGCTGTTCAAGGCCGTAGTGCGCGAGACCCTGGTCCAGTCCATCGCCCGGGGCGAGGTCCTGGCCGAATCGCACACGGGATCGGCCCGCGATCTGTGCCGCACCCTGGTGCGGGAATGGTGGCGGCAGGTCGGCGAAACCAAGGCGTCGGGCATCCCGAAGTTGATGATGGCCGAAGCCGTGAATTTCCCGGACCTGGCGCGGTTCTACTACGACGAGGTCGTGAGCCGCGGGCACCGCCTGCTGTCGGGAGCCATTGAGCGGGGCATCGCGAGCGGGGAGTTCCGCCCGGTGGACGTGCCGCTTGCCGTCCGCCTGTTGATGGCGCCGCTGCTCCACGCCATGCAGTGGCGGTATTCGTTTGCGCTGTGCGTGCGCGAGCCGTTCGACGTTGCGCGCTACCTGGATCTCCATTTCGACCTCTTCATCAACGGCATCGCCAATGCATAGGATGCGTGCACTGCTCACAGTCCTGTTGGCCGCTCCCGTGGCGCGGGCGTCCGCCCAGGCGCCGCTCAAACTTTCGTTTGCCGACGCGGTGAGTCACGCGATCGGGAACGCTCCCGCGGTCACCATCGCCGCGCTGCGCACGGAGGAAGCGGGGGCCCGCGTTCGCGTGGCGCGCGCGCCGTTGCTGCCGTCCTTCGGTATCGGCGGCACGTATTTCAATCGGTCGTTCAACAGCCGGTCGATCGGGATCACGTTCCCCGGCATCCCGGAGCTGATCGGCCCGTTCAACAACTACGACGGACGGCTCACCGCCACACAGACGCTGCTCGATCTGTCGAGCACGGCCCGGCTCCGCGCCGCGCAGGCGGTCGCCACGGGGAGCACCGCGGACGAGCGGGCCGTGGTCGAAAACGCGGCGCAGGCCGCCGCGATCGCGTATCTGCGCGGGACCCGGACGCTCGCGCTCATGTCCGCCCGACGAGCCGATTCGAGCATCGCCGCGGAGCTGGTGCATCTGGCCGAGGAGCAGCGGAAGGCCGGCGTGAGTGCGGCGATCGATGTCACGCGCGCCCGCACGCAGCTGGTGGTGGCCGAGGGACAGCTGATCCTGGCGTCGGACGCAAGCGATCGCGCCCGGATCGATCTGGCGCGAACCCTGGGGCTCGACCCTGCCACGCCGATCGAGCTGACCGACACGTTGTCGTCCGCGCTCGCGCCCGTACCGCGGCCCGCAAACCGTGACTCGGCCATCGCGCGGGCCATCGAGGAGCGTCCGGATCTCGCGGCCGAACACGCCCGTGGCGAGGCGGCCCGCCGGGCCAGCTCGGCTATTTCCGCCGAGCGGCTGCCGCGCCTCGCCGTCGAGGGCGACTATGGCGTGAACGGCCCCACGGTGCCGAGCGCGATCGCGACGCGACAGGTCGCGGTGTCTCTGAATATCCCGCTGCTCGACGGCTTCGGACGCGAGGGGCGGAAGGCCGAGCAGGATGCGCTGGCGCGTGAATCGGATGTGCGCGAGCACGACCTGCGCCAGCAGATCGCGGCCGACATCGACGTGGCGCTGATCGAGATCAGCGCGGCAGAGGCGCAGCAACAGATTGCGGCGGAGCGGCTTCGGCTGGCGGAAGACGAGCTGTCGCAATCGCGCGAGCGGTTCTCCGCGGGCGTCGCGGGGAATATCGAAGTCATCAACGCGCAGTCGTCCCTGATCCTCGCGCGCGATGCCGACATCGAAAGCCGGTTCGCCGCCGCCAACGCGCGGGTCGCGCTGGCCCGGGCTCTGGGAACGGCCCGGACGTTGCACTAGACGACATTCATTCACCTATCACCCGACACGAAAGCCGATTAGCGATATGGCGACCACGACGAGACCCGAGACCACGGCTCCAGCGAGACCGGAGCCCGGTGCCCTACCTCCGCATCAGGCGCAGCAGGCCGCACCGGCGCCGCCGCCCGCTGCACCGTCACGGGGGGGAGGCCGGCGCGGCACGGTATTCATTGTCATGGGCGCGGTGCTCGTGTTATTGATCGCGTTCGGGGCCCGGCGCTGGTGGTACGGCCGGTCGCACGTCTCGACCGACGACGCGCAGGTGGATGGGCACATCATTCCGATCCTGCCGAAAGTGGGCGGCTTCGTGACGCTCGTGCGGGTGGACGAGAATCGCTCGGTGAAAGAGGGCGATACGCTGGTCGTGCTCGATGACCGCGACTATCAGGCACGGCTGGCGCAGGCCGATGCCGACCTGGCCGTTGCCTTGGCGAACGTGGGCAACAAGGCGCGAGTCGGGCAGGCGGAAGCCGCGGTCGCCCAGGCCCAGGCCAATGCCACGAAGGCCCATGCCGATCTGTCGCGGCTCGAGCCGCTCGCGGCGCAGGAGATCGTGAGCAAGCAGCAGCTCGATGCCGCGGCGGCACAGGCGCGGGCGACGGACGCGGCCCTGGCGGAAGCGCAGGCGGCGCTCGTGGGGGCGGACGCGCGTGTCGGGGCGGCGCGGGCCGCGCGCGACCAGGCGGCGCTCAATCTCTCATATACGCGCATCATCGCGCCGACCGCCGGCGTCGTGAGCAAGAAGACGGTCGAGGTCGGCCAGCTCGTGCAGGCGGGACAGCCGCTGATGAGCGTCGTGCCGCTCGACGATATCTGGGTGACGGCCAATATGAAGGAAACGCAGATGGCGAATCTCCGCCCCGGAGACCTGGCCGAAGTCCGCGTGGATGCGTACAGGGGGGAGCGGTATGCCGGCAAGGTGGAAAGCATCTCGCCCGCGTCGGGTGCCAAGTTCTCGCTCTTGCCGCCGGACAACGCGACCGGCAACTACACGAAGGTCGTGCAGCGGATTCCGGTCCGCATCCGGCTCGATAAGCCCAACGACCAGGCGCGCCCGCTCCGGCCCGGGATGAGCGTCGACGTCACGGTGACCACGAGGTAGCATGACCGCCGCTGCCGCAGCGGCTCCCGCGTTGCCGCGGACCCAGCCGAGCGACCCGTACAAGAATCGCTACATCATCGCGATTACGGTGTCGCTCGCGTCGGTGCTCGAGCTGCTCGACACGAGCATCGTGAACGTGGCGATTCCCCACATGATGGGGAATCTCGGCGCCACACTGGACGAGATCGCGTGGGTGTCGACCGGGTACATCGTCGCCAACGTCATCGTCCTGCCGATCACGGGCTGGCTCGCCGCCGTGTTCGGGCGGCGGCGCTACTTCGCGGGCTCGATCGCGCTGTTCGTCATCGCCTCGTTCTTCTGCGGCAACGCGCACTCGCTCGCGAGTCTCGTGTTCTGGCGCATCGTGCAAGGGCTGGGTGGCGGGGCGCTGCTGTCGACGTCACAGGCCATTCTGTACGAGGTGTTTCCGCGGGAAGAGTTCGGGACCGCGATGGCGATCTTCGGCGTGGGCGTGATGGTCGGGCCGACCCTCGGGCCGACCCTGGGCGGGTACATCACCGACGCGTTCGGCTGGCCGTGGATTTTCTACATTAATATCCCGCTCGGGATGCTCGCGTTCGCCCTCTCGCTCACGTTCGTGCAGAACTCGCGGTTCGCGCAGAAGGTGGATCGCATCGACTACGTCGGCCTGGTGTTGCTGTCCGCTGGAATCGGCACGCTCCAGACGATGCTGGAGCGCGGGGAGCGGCTCGATTGGTTCGAGTCGCCGCAGGTCGTGGCGCTCGGGCTGATCTCCGCCATCTCGCTCGCGGTCTTCGTGTGGCACGAGCTGACGACCGATCACCCGGTGGTGGATCTGCGCATTCTCAAGAGCCGGCAGCTCGCGGTGGGCGTAGTGTTCGGCGCGGTGCTCGGCGTGTGTCTCTACGCGACGGTATTCGTGCTTCCCGTGTACCTGCAGAGCCTGCAGGGGTTCACGGCCGAGCAGACCGGATTCGTCATTCTTCCGGGCGCGCTGGCGAGCGCGTTCACGATGGCGATCATGGGACGGCAGCAGGGGAAATTCGACGCGCGGCTCTCGATTCTCGCCGGGGTAGGCATTTTCGCCCTCTCGATGTGGAAGCACGCGCATTTCACGACGGAAAGCGGGATGTCGGATTTCTTCTGGCCGCTGATTTTCCGCGGCGTGGGCCTGGGACTCATCTTCGTGCCGCTCACGAATCTCGCGCTCGCGGATCTGCCGATGACGAAGATCCCGAACGGCACCGGGTTGTTCAATCTGATGCGGCAGCTCGGGGGCTCCGTCGGTATCGCGCTGTCCGCGACGCTGTTGCAGCGCTTCCAGGCGATCCATCGCGGCGATCTCATTGCCAATGTCTCGATGTACAACGCGGCGACGCGGGAGCGGTTGAGCGGGATCGCGGCGCGCCTGATCGCCATGGGCACGCCCGAGCCGATCGCGAACGCCAAGGCGCTGCGGGTGCTGGACGGCCTCGTCACGCGCCAGGCGCTGATGCTGTCGTTCGAGCAGATGTTTCTGTTGTTCGGCGCGTCGTTCGTGCTGGCGTTGCCGCTGCTCCTGTTGATGCATAAGAACAAGAATGCGCCGGGTGGGGGAGGTATGGCGCATTAAGGGGACCGCCATCGTCACCGGCGCGTCGAGTGGGCTGGGGCTCGAGTTCGCGAAGCTCCTCGCCGCGGACGGTTACGATCTGGTGCTCGTCGCTCGCCGGAGCGATCGGTTGACGCAGCTGGGCGACAGTCTTTCCGAGCGGTACAACATCAAATACCGGGCGCTCGCGATCGATCTCGCGACGCAGGGGTCCGCCGCGGAAGTGATGCGGCAGCTCGGTTCTACCCCCATCGATATCCTGATCAACAACGCCGGTTTCGGCGCGCTCGGCGCGTTCGCGACGCTCGATCCCGGCACCGTGCACCAGATGATTCAAGTCAACATCGCGGCGCTTACGGAGCTGACGCGGCTCGTGCTGCCGGGAATGCTGGAGCGCAGGCGGGGGCGGATTCTCCAGCTCGCGTCGACGGCCGGCTTCGTACCGGGGCCGTTCATGGCCGAGTACTACGCGACGAAGGCGTACGTGATCTCGTTTACCGAGGCGCTGGCCGAAGAGCTCCGGGGCACCGGCGTGACGGTCACGGCGCTCTGCCCGGGAGCGACCCGGACCGAATTTCAGAGCGTGGCGAACGTCGAGAGCTCGCGGCTCTTCAACATGCCGGGCGTGATGGATGCGGCGCCGGTGGTGCGGGCGGGCTATAAAGGCATGATGCGCGGGAGAACGCTCGTCATTCCGGGCATGATGAACCGCGCGCTGCCGCTCGTGATTCGGTTGTCTCCGCGCAGGATGGTGGCGCGCGTGTCGCGGTTGTTTCAGGAGAAGGTGAAGAGGTAAGAAAAGCCGACGCTACGTTATACGTCGCTCCGGTGTACGGGGTCGCGGAATGATCTTCTGCGGATTCCGCCATGGCGCCGTGATAGCGAGCGCCCCGTAGACCAGCACGAGACCGACGTATTCAGTCATCTCGAACGGTCCGATCGCGTTCACGATCCAGTCGTACCGCATGGCCGACACCAACGTGATCGTGTTACCCACGAGCAGCGCCCACCACGCCCAGGTGTCCCCGCGGCGGAACGCCGTTGCGGCGATGGCGCTCGCCATCAGGCCGAACGCCACGTTGTAAATGCCGTACATCCGGTACAGCACCACCATGTAGTCTCCCGCGAGCGGTGACCGCCGCACGAGCAACGACCAGGAGCTACCCGAGAATCCCTCGTAGCCGGCGGGCAGGATCGGCTTGCCGCCCGGGCCGAGCAGGTGATCGGGCGCGATCGCGGCCGCCGCGCCCCACGCGACAAATCCCACATCGACAATCAGGATGAGAATCGAGGCGACGCGGTGCCGCATGGTCCCTCCTCAGGTGGGCAGTCGGCCGGTGAATTTGCAGCATCCTGCGCCGCTGCGACAGGAAGTCCTGGATCTTCGCGTCGAGCGTGGCAACGCGCGGAGCTGTGGTTGTCATTGAGCACCTCCCGCTTGTGCTTCGGCCTGCCCATCATGGGCCCATTTACACCCTGTCTTGCATTATGCCGCGTGAAGGGAATCTGGACCTCTCAGGAAATTCTCCTCACCGTTTGTTAGCTTTGTTCGCGCAAATGCCCGGCGAACACGCGGTGACGTATTGGGCTCGCATCAAGAGCGAGACGGCGTTTCCGATCCGTCGTGGGGCGTGGTACATCGTACGCGAGGCGAACGAAACCACGACGGCGCTCGACGTCCACGACGAAATACTGGTCCTGCCATCCAGTCTGCTCGATGTGGTCGATCATCAGCCGGAGCGCTGGACCGTCGTGCCGCGCCCCGCGAACTCCTCGGTGTTGCCGCCCCAGAGTTGGGGAGAACACTACGGTGTGTGCCCCTCGTGCGCGCGGCGCGCGCCGTTATTCGGCGCGCCCACCAAGATGGGATGCACCAGGTGCGGCATTGTCTTCAAGGTCGCGTGGGACGAGGGGTACCTGGGTCGGCTGCCGGTCCACCCCGGGCTGTAGGAAGGCCGTGAAATAGGGATTAACCCCCTTCCCTGGCCGTCGCCGATGAGTTAGAACCCCCGAACCAGTCTATGTTGGCGCCGGCATTGAGCCGGCGCTGTTTCACACAGGGGGATTCATATGGCGAAAGCAAAGAGCGCAGTGCCTGCCGGGCTTCACACGGTCACTCCGGCCCTGACGTATGCCGATGCCGCCCGTGCCATCGAATGGCTCACGAGGGCGCTCGGAGGGAAAGAAATCTCACGCGCCGTCGGACCGGATGGGAAGATTATGCACGCCCAGGTGCAGGTCGGCAATTCTCAATTCATGCTGCACGATGAGATGATGGGCGCGAAGGGTCCGAGGGCTCTGGGCGGATCACCGATCTCGCTCTGGCTCTACGTCGACGATTGCGACGCGGTGTTCAGGCGAGCCGTTGCGGCGGGTGGAACACCAAGCGAGGGCCCGATGGGGCAGATGCAGGATCAGTTTTGGGGCGACCGCTGCGGCGCGCTGACCGATCCTGAGGGTTACACGTGGACGATCGCCACGCACAAGGAAGATCTCACGCCTCAGGAAATGAAGCAGCGACAGGACGAGTGGATGAAGAAGTTCGCGGAGCAGGAAGCGCACGCCTAACACCAGCGGGTTGTACGTCGCTACGACGTTACGTCACGACGGTGTTCATAGAACGTAGCGACGTAGCGACGTACAACGCTTTTTGCTAGTCCGCCACCCCCGCCATTGCCGCCGTCACATACAGCGCTCGAATCACGCCGAGCGGGCCCTCGGCGTTGTCGTACCACTCGGTCGGCAGGTGCGCGTCACCGGCTCGACCACCCGCCCCCAGGGCGATGGCGGGGATGCCCAGCGAAATGGGGATGTTGGCGTCGGTCGATGCGCTCACCAGCTCACCATCCTTGCCCAGGACGCGATTTGCCGCGATGGCGACCTGGACGAGAGGATGCGTCCGCGGCGTGGCCCCTGAGGGACGGTCGCCCAGGAGCTGGACATCCAGCCGCAACTGTGGACTGCCGGGAACACGGCGGCGATTCTCGTCGTCGATCGCGCGCTCGAGCGCCGCGCGCACCGTCAGATCGAGCTGCCCCAATGCTTGCGCATCCTCACTCCGCAGATCGAGATCGAGCCATGCCTCCTGCGGAATGGAGTTGAGTCCGATGCCGCCGCCCAGGCGGACGACGGCGCAGGTGGTGCGCGGGTCGGATTTCGCGGGCAGGTCGGCGAGCAACGCGACGGCGCGCCCCACGGCGTTCGCCGGATTCGCGACGCCGAACGCCGCCCAGGAGTGGCCACCGGGGCCGCGCAACGTCGCGCGGTAGCGCTTCGAGCCGAGCGCCCGGTGCACGATGCGCTCGAGCCCCGCGCCGTCGAGCGCGATGAACGCCACCGGACGCGGCAGGCGGTCGCGGTTGCCATTGAGCAAGTGCTTTGACCCACGCAGATCGCCCGAGCCTTCCTCGCCGACGGTGGCGGCGAAGAGCACGGGGTGCGCCAGGGGCACCCGGTTTCGTACCAGCGCCTCGGCCACCGCGATCAGAGCCGCGAGACCCCGCGCGTTGTCCGAGATCCCCGGGCCTTCGAGCCGTTCGCCGCGCCGCTGCACGGTGACGCGCACCTCGGGACCGAACACCGTATCGAGGTGCGCCGCCAGCACGACCGGGGCGACGGCCGATTGCTCGACGCCCGTTCTCGTCGGGATCCACCCCTGGACGTTGCCGACCTCGTCGATGCGCACACTGGCGAGCCCCGCCTCCCGAAATAACTCGGCGGCCCGAATGGCCCGAGCCGTCTCGGCGCCGGTGGGGGCGGGAATCGCGGAAAGCCCAGCCTGCCGCGCCAGGGTGACCTCGTCCGTGCGCTCGATGTGCTGCCGCGCGGCGCGGATGCGCTCGTGCCCCGTGAGCTTCGCGATCACATCGTTCATCTGGGCAAGCTAGTGCGCCGAAACGCATCCCGCATCACGCATCCCCGTCTGCTTGACCCCCCTCGCGCGCGAGGCGACCGTTCGGTCATGGACGAACGCGACCTGATCCACGATTGGAATTCGGCCGGCGGAAGTGGCCGGTTCGACTGGTCACGCGCGCACGTCGAGTTGAACGACGAGACGCTGCGCGATGGGCTGCAGTCGCCGTCCGTTCGGGACCCTTCGCTCGACACGAAGCGCCGGCTGTTGCACCTCATGGCGGACCTGGGGATCGCCGCCTGTGACCTGGGCCTGCCGGGCGCTGGCCCCCGGGCGGTCGAGCACGTGCGCGCGCTCGCCCGGGAGATTCAGGACGCGAACCTTCCAATCGCGCCAAACTGCGCCGCGCGCACCGTGATCCAGGACATCGAGCCGATCGTCCGCATCTCGGAAGAAATCGGAATGCCGATTGAAGTCGCGACCTTCATCGGCTCGTCGCCGATCCGGCAGTACGCCGAGGACTGGACACTGGAGCGGATGATCGCCGCTACCGAAACGGCGGTCACCTATGCCGTGCAGCACGGCCTCCCGGTCATGTACGTGACCGAAGACACGACCCGCGCCCGTCCGGAGACGCTGGAAGCATTGTACGGTGCGGCGATTCGTTGTGGGGCCGGGCGGCTGTGCCTCGCCGATACCGTGGGGCACGCGATACCGGAAGGCGTGATGCGTCTAGTGAAATACGTCAAGGAAAACATCGTCAAGGAGCAAGCCGTCAAGGGGAACCGTATACAGGTGGACTGGCACGGGCACCGCGACCGCGGGCTCGGGGTAGCCAACTGCCTCGCCGCGATCGAGGCAGGCGTGGACCGGGTGCATGCAACCGCACTGGGGGTGGGGGAGCGGGTGGGGAACGCGGAAATGGATCTGTTGATCGTCAATCTCAATTTGCTCGGCGCGCACAAACGGGACTTGTCCAAGCTGCCCGAATACTGCCGGCTCGTGGCCGAAGCGGTCGGGCTGCCCATTCCGCCCAACTATCCGGTGCTCGGGGCGGACGCGTTTCGCACGGGTACGGGCGTGCACGCGGCCGCGATCATCAAAGCGCGCAAGAAGGGGCATGACTGGCTCGCCAATCGCGTGTACTCGGCGGTTCCCGCCGAGGAGCTCGGGCTCTCGCAGAAGATCGAAATCTCTCCCGTATCCGGTCTCTCGAACGTGAAGTACTGGCTCGAGCTGCACGGCTACGACTCGAACGACGAAGCCGCCTGCGCGCTGCTGTTCGATGCGGCGAAGCGCGCGGATCGAGTCCTCTCAGACGACGAATGCCACGCGTTGCTCAAGCAGCGGGTCGCGTGACCATGAACGGATTCCGCCAGCTCGCGCAGTCGTACTTCGATCTGCGCTGGCATTTGGATCCGGTCGCGGCCACGCAGGCGGGCGTCACGACCCACGACGACCGGTTCGGGCGTTACAGCAGCGCGGCACTTGCTCCTCATCTCGCGGCGCTCAAGTCGATCTCCTCGTCACTCGAAGAAGTGCAGGTTGATACGGTGCAGGAGGAAATCGACCGGACCGCGCTGCTCAACGAGGCGCGCGTCACGCTGCGCCGCTTCGAGCGAGAGAAGCCGCAGGCCAGGAATCCCGGCTTCTGGCTCGCGCACCTCCTGGGCGGCTTGCATTTCCTGATGCTCCGGACCGACCGGAACCCCGCCGACCGGGCCCGCGCCGCCGCCGGCAGGCTGGAAGACGTTGCCGCGTTCCTCGACGACGCCCGGACTGCCTTGAACGATCCGGTCCGCTTGTTCGTCGAGACGGCGCTGCGCGTGAGTGAAGGCGGCCTGGAGCTGATCCGGGAGGTCGCGTCCACCCTGGGGGGCGCGGTGCCCGATCAGGGCCCCAGGCTCATTGCCGCGGCGGATGATGCCACGCTCGCGTTGAAGTCGTTCGGCGAGGACCTGGGTCGCTGGCTCGAATCGGCGAAGGACGAATTCGCGCTCGGGCTCGAGGACTTCAATTTCCGCCTGCACTACGAGCACGCCATGCGCGATACCGCGCCCGAGCTGTGGCGCTATGGGCAGCATCTCAAGCAGGAGCTCGAGACGGATCTGGCCGAGCGGGCGCGGCGCCTCGACGGTCAGAGCACCTGGCACGCGCTGGTGGATCGGCTGCGCGCCGATCATCCGGCCGCGCCGGGACTGGTGGACGCCTACGCGCGGGAAATGACGCGGGCGCGGGATTTTGTAGTCGAGCGCGGGCTCGCGCCGGTACCGGATGCGCCGCTCAAGGTCGTGCCCACGCCGGCGTTCATGCGGCCCGTGATTCCGTTCGCCGCCTACGACAGTCCGGGACCGTACTCGCGCGATCGCACCGGGTGGTTCTATGTCACCGTGCCGGACCCGCGGCTTCCGGCTGGTGACCAGGAACGGATTCTGCGGGATCACTGCCGGTTCGAGCTGCCCGCCACGGCGCTGCACGAGGGATTCCCCGGACATCACCTCCAGCTCATACATGCGCAGGAGCAGCCGTCCGATGTGCGGAAGAACGTGTGGACGCCGCTCACGGTGGAGGGCTGGGCGTTGTACTGCGAAGACATGATGGGCGAGGAAGGGTTTTACCGGTCGGAAGAAGAAATGTTGTTCCAGCGAGTCCATCTGCTGTGGCGCGCGGTGCGCATCCTGCTCGACATCGGCCTGCATACTCGCGGCATGACGTTCGAGCAGGCCGTGAGCCAGCTGATCGATCACATGCACGTCGATCGCGCCAACGCCGAAGCCGAGGTGCGACGCTACTGCGCCGAGCCGGTCTACCAGCTGTGCTACGCGGTCGGGCGGCGCGAGCTGCTCAAGCTGCGCGACGACTACCGCGCGGCACAGAGCGACGGGTTCACGCTGCGCCGCTTCCACGATGCGGTTCTTCCCTATGGCGGATTGCCCGTCACGCTGATGCGGTGGGGACTCGGGCTTGCCGAATAAGGAGCGCCTGCCGCGGACCGTGAAGCTGTTCGGCACGGTCTCGTTGTTCAACGATTTCGCCAGTGAAATGATTTACCCGCTGCTGCCTGCCTTTTTCACGAGCGTGCTGGGAGCGGGCGCGGCAGCGCTCGGCACGCTCGACGGCGCGGCGGAGTTTTCCTCGGCCGTCGTGAAATACGTCGCGGGAAAGCTGTCCGATCGGGCGGAGCGGCGTGGGACGCTTGTCGTGGCGGGCTACGGCGCCGCGATCGTCGTGCGACCGTTGATCGCGTTCACTCAGGCCGCGTGGCAGGTGATCGGATTGCGGGTGGTGGACCGGCTCGGCAAGGGGCTCAGGACGCCGCCCCGCGACGCCATCATCGCCGACGCCACGCCTCCCGGACTCCGCGGTCGCGCGTTCGGGCTGCATCGAGGTATGGACCACGCGGGCGCGATTCTCGGCCCCCTCGCCGCGTGGTATCTCCTGGCGGTGCACCACCTCGATCTGCGCCACATCATCGCCGCGAGCATCGTTCCGGGCGTGATCGCACTCGCGCTCGCCATCTGGGCCACGTGGGATTGGAAGCGGCGCGAAGGCGAGGGGGCGCGGGAGGGAGGGGGGAAGAGTCCGGGGCAACCGGAAGCGAACCAATCCGAGCGGGCTGCCGAGATGGGCGACTCGGAGCGTCGTACGCTCTTCGCCGCGATCGGCATCTTCTACTTCATTCGGATGCCCGAAACGCTCCTCATCCTCCGCTCGCAAGAGCTGGGCGTGGCGGTGGCACTGGTCCCGCTGCTCTGGGCCGGCGTCCACGTGTTCAAGTCAGTGCTCAGCTTTGTGGCCGGTTCGTGGACCGATCGATCCGGCCCGGTCCGGCCGATGTGGGTCGGCTGGGTGTGCTATGCCGTTCTCGCCGCGGGTATGGGGCTCGCGCGAACGGCCCTCGGTGCGTGGATTCTCTTTCTTCTCTTAGGCAGCGTGTGGGGGCTCACCGAGAGCCCCGAACGCGCGGTGGTGGCGCGGGTGGCGCGAGCCCGGCTGGGAAGCGGCTACGGGGCGTTTCACGCGGCGACCGGCATTGCGGCGCTGCTTGGCGGAATCGTCCTGGGCTCCTTGTATCAGCACGTGGGCGCCACGCCGGTGTTTCTCGGGAGCGCGGCGGCGGGGGCGGTGCTGGTGGGGGCCTATCTGCTCACGGGCGGATCGGCGCGTCGGCGGATCGCAGGCTCCTGAGGGCGCAACCAGCAATCCGAGTGTCGCGACCCACAGAGCGCGCCATCACATCCTTGCAGAATTCAGCAGCAACGCGCGCGTGTGCTTCTCTCTTCGAAGAATTCGCTCACGTATTGCTGTTCCGTGAGCTGTACCGGGTGACCAGCTTGCCTGCAATGTTCGAGATAACCCTCGTAGTCCGGCGCGCCAATGATTCGCCGCACGGCGGACATTAACCGTAACCACCGTCCGCCCGACCGCCTGACCGCCTGACCGCCGCCTTCAATCCCCAGTGGCATACGCGCTCTCCACATACGGCGCCTCGTGCAGCACCGGCGTTTTGCGCCGCGACAGCACGAGCCACCATTCGTACAGCGAGGAAATTACGAGCAGCACCACGACCGACATGAAGAGCAGTGCGACGCCCGCGTTGAGCCGGTCATTGAAAATCAGCCGGCCCGCGTTGGCCTGCGCCGAACCGGCAAGGCTCGCGGCGTGGGCGAGGAACCCGAGCTTGGGATCGGGTGAGAACACCTTCTCCCAGCCGGCCGTCATCGTGATGACGATCAACCAGGCGAGCGGCGCGAGCGTCACCCACGCGTAGCGAGTCCGGCCCATCTTGATGAGAATGGTCGTCGCGACGCACAGCGCAATCGCGGCCAGCAGCTGATTCGAGATACCGAACAGCGGCCAGAGCGAGTTGATGCCGCCCAGCGGATCCATCACACCTTGATAGAGGAAATAGCCCCACGCGGCCACGATCGTGCCGCTCGCCAGAATGACGCTCGGGTACCACGAGGTGCGGCCCAGTTTAGGCCAGGCATGCCCAAGAATTTCCTGCAGCATGAAGCGGCCGACCCGCGTTCCGGCGTCGAGCGTGGTGAGAATGAACAGCGCCTCGAACATGATGGCGAAGTGATACCACACCGCGTCGAGCGTGTGGCCGCCGAACACGCCGGTGACGCCCGAGAAGATCTGCGCCATGCCCACCGCGAGCGTCGGCGCGCCGCCCGAGCGGGCGACCAGGGTCTGCTCGCCCATGCGCGCCGCCAGCTGCTGCATGGTCTCCGGGGTCACGACGAAGCCGGCGTGCTGCAGCACCTGCGACGCCTGGGCCAGCGCCGCGGGAGTGGTGTTCATCGCGAAGTAGACGCCGGGATCGAGGATGCAGGCCGCGATCATCGCCATGATGCCGACGAACGACTCCATCAGCATGCCCCCATAGCCGATGAAACGGGCGTCGCCTTCGCGGGCGATCAGCTTCGGCGTCGTTCCCGAGGCGATGAGGGCGTGAAACCCTGAGATCGCGCCGCACGCGATGGTGATGAACGCGAAGGGAAACACCTTCCCCGCGAAGACCGGGCCCTCACCCAGATGCGCGAAGGGCGTGAGCGCGGGCATCTTGAGCGTGGGCAGCAGCACGAAGATGGCGAGCGCGAGAACGAGGATGGTCGTGATCTTGAGGAAGGTCGAGAGATAATCGCGCGGCGTGAGCAGCATCCAGATCGGCAGCACCGACGCGACGAACCCGTAGCCGACGATCATCCACGTGAGGGCGGGGCCGGAATAGGTGAACAGCGCCGCCACCGCGGGACGGCTCGCGACCATGCCTCCACCCACGAGGGCCAGCACGAGCAGCAGGGCCCCGAACGCCGACGCCTCACCCACCCGGCCGGGCCGCCAGTGGCGCATCCACCATCCCATGAGTAGTGCGATCGGGATGGTGCACGCGATCGTAAACAGCCCCCACGGCGACGACTTGAGCGCGTTCACCACGACGAGCGCGAGCACGGCCAGCAGGATGACCATGATCAACAGCACCGCGATCATGGCCGTCGTTCCCGTGAACGGGCTCACCTCGTCCTTGGCCATCTGGCCGAGCGATTTGCCGTCGCGCCGGAGCGAGCAGAACAGGATCGTGAAATCCTGCACGGCGCCCGCTACGACGACGCCGATGATGAGCCAGAGCGTGCCGGGGAGAAATCCCAGCTGGGCGGCGAGCACCGGTCCGACGAGCGGTCCGGGACCGGCGATCGCGGCGAAATGGTGGCCGTACAGGACCCAGCGATTGGTCGGGACGAAGTCGCGGCCGTTGTTGTGGCGCTCCGCCGGCGTGGCGCGGCGGTTGTCCAAACCGAAGACGCGGGTGGCGAGGAACCTCGAGTAGAACCGGTAGGCGACGGCGTAACTCGCGAGCGCCGCCGTGAGGAGCCACGCGGCGTTCACCGGCTCGCCGCGCGACAACGCCAGCACGGCGAACGCGGCGGCTCCCAGCGCGGCGACGGCGACCCACGCCACCAGAGAAGCGAGTCGTCGCATGTGGCGTAAGTTACGCCGTGCCTTGCCGCTGATCAATTTCGAACATAGGTTCGAAACCCTTGGACCCAATGGCTCGTTGGTTGGCCGGATCAGAGAGTTCGTCCCAGAGCCCGTCCTCCCTGCCCGGCGCCGCAGCCGTGGCGCGAGAGCAACCCCGACCTCAGCGACTCGCGGAGACGGTACAGGGCCGGGTCGTCGTCGTCACGGGGGGTGCGACGGGATTGGGCCGCGCGACCGCGCTCGAATTCGCGCAGCAGGGCGTGGCCGTGGCCTTCAACTACCTCGAGCTTCCCGAGCGCGATGTCGCCGCGCAGGCCCTGCTCACCGAAACCGAGCTGCGCGGGTGCGGTGTTCCGGTCTACTGCGCCCGCTGCGACGTACGGGATCGGGCCGAGGTCGAGCAGTTCATCAACACCGCGCGCGAACGCCTCGGGGGATTACACTACCTCGTCAACAATGCCGGCGTCGCCCATGATGGTGCCCTGTGGCGCCTCTCCGCGGAGGCGTGGAAGGAAGTGCTCGAGACGAACGTCACGGGCGCGTTCAACTGCATTCAGGTCGTCGCGCGCCACATGCGCGCCCAGCGCTATGGGAAGATCGTGAACGTGGCCAGCCATCAGGCGTTTCGCCCCGGCTTCGGGATCGCGAACTACGCCGCGAGCAAGTCCGCGCTGATCGGGCTGACCAAGGCGGCGGCCGTGGACCTGGGCTCGTCGAACGTGAACGTCAACGCGATCGCTCCGGGATTCGTGAAGACGGAGCTGCTGGCCAAATTGCCGCGCGAAGTGCTGGAACGCGCGGAGCACGAATCGGTGCTGGGCCGCGTCGCGGAACCCGAGGACATCGCGCGGGTCATCGTATTCTTGTGCAGCGATGCGGCGCGCCATATCACGGGACAGGTCATCGTCGTGGACGGGGGGCTCACGCTCGCGTGAGGACCGCGCGCGCGCGGTGCATCGCCGCCGTTGTGGCCCTGGCGGCGTGCGGCGGGGGCGGCGGCGGCCACAAGCCGTCGGCCCAAGCCCCGGAGCCGATCGCCCCGATCCCGACCGCCGGACTCGCCGGTCAGGCCGTCATCCTGCTCCCGCTGACGCTCGTTGCCGCCGAAGACTCGCTGCACTGGCAAGCGCAGCTCGCCGACCGTCATCACACGCTGTTACGAGCCGATAGCATGGTGGGAGAGATGCTGCGCACGCGAGTACCGGAGATCACGTGGGTACTGCCCGAGGATCTGCGGCGGGCGGCCCGTCACGCGCCGGGGGTTGCGCCCGATCCCGAACAGATGGGGACGTCACTGCTGCGCGCCAAAGAGCTGACCGTCGTGCCCGATCCGCTCCGCAGCCAGCTCCGCACGCTCACGGCGTTGACGAGCGGTGGGACGTTTGCCTTCGCGCCGGCGGCGCTGATCTACCGGCGGCCGGATTCGTTGCATACGGCCCCGCACCCGGAGGGCATTGGGAGGGCCGAGCTGACGTGCGTCCTGGTCAACGTGAGAACGGGGCAGGTGGGCTGGCGATCGGTCGCCTGGGGCGAGGGGCCGGACCCCTGGACGGCGCTCGAGCGCGCCCTGAAAGGGCTCACGCCTGGTCTCCCGTGATCGGGCAGGTATCACACCCGTGCGCGCGGTGCGGGACGCCGACGGAGGGCATCGCCGTCGGCGGTCTGTGCGCGGCGTGCACGAATCAGCGCGACCGGAAGGCGGCGCGGCTCGGCAGGCTCGCGGCGCTCGTCAGCACGCTCGTGCTGGCGTCATCCCTGCTGATCCGGTTGCGGAGCGTCGCGCCGGCATGGCTCGAACGCGCGCGGCTCGTGAGCGCGGTGGCGGTGATCGCATGGTACTGGCTCACCTATCGGATCGTATCGCGCGTCGCGCGGGAGTGGTGCTAGGGGCACTCCTGCTGTTTACCCGCGTCCCGGCGGTTGCGCAGACATCAATCTCCATCTACTCCGACGGCCACGTGGTCGTGCGCCGCACGGTGGCTCGGGCGCTGAACAAGGGGCGGAATGTGGTCTCGATCGATCCGGGGAGTTCGAGCGTCGATCCGGGCCTCGTGTTCTCGCTCGATTCCGACGTCACGATTGCGACCGTTATCGACCGTCCTGCCACCTCGCGCGCTGACGCGCTCGAGCGGGCCATCGGGAGCACGCTCGACTTCGTCCGTGCGAAGGGCGACACGGTCCGGGCAACCGTGGTGCGCGATGATCCGCCGCAATACCGGCTCCCGGACAACCGGTTCCTGCTCGTCACTCCGGGAGAGCCATTGTTTCCGAAGGAGCTGATCAATTCCGCGCCGACGCTCGTGATCACGCTCGATGCCGCGCGCGCGAAGCCTGGCGCCAATCTCGCGTGGGTGACCGGCGGGGTGAAATGGTCGGCCTCCTACCAGGTGCTGCTCGAACCGGGGGGCCGTGCCAGCGTGACCGGGACGGCGACGGTGGAGTCGCAGGGGTTCAGTGCCGAGAGCGCGTCCGTCCAGCTCGTGGCTGGAGCGATCACGCGGACACAGCCGCCGCTCCGGCCGATGGCCATGCGAGTGGCCGGTGCCGCTGCATTGGGTCCCGTGGAGGTGGGGGAGAGCCGCGTGGGCGACGTACACGTCTACACCCTACCGGACCCGTTGACGATCGAAGCCGGAATGCCGGTGTCCGTGGCGCTGTTTTCGAGCGCCCGGACCACCACCGTTCGCGAATACGTCCTTCCGGGTCTACTCCCGTTCGGCGGCTATCCCGTCGCACTGCCCACCGAGGGATCGGGCCGCGTACCGGTTCAGGTGTGGTATACGCTCAAGCACGCCCAGGGAACGAATTTCGGCGACCGGCCCCTTCCTGCCGGTACGCTGCAGGCGTTCGAGCGTGACGCAATGGATCATGTGCAGCTGATTGGCGAAGCGGCCACGCAGCACACCGCCGCGGGAACGGACCTGCGCGTGCAAACGGGCGAGGCGTTCGACGTCACGGCGCTCAAGGTGCAGACCGATTTCAGCGAGCAGCCGCTCGGCACCGCCCAACGGGGGCAGCCGGCGCGGCGGCGCGTGACCGCGTCCTATCGAGTCACGCTCAACAACGCGAAGCCCGATCCGGTGACGGTCGATGTGCGCGAGGTGCACGGCGGGCAATGGATCGTCGTCACCAGCAGTATTCCGTCCGAGAAGCTGTCGTCATTCGAGGTGCGCTTCCGGGTGCCGGTCCCCGCGCGTGGCGAGGCCACGCTCACCTATACGGTGCAGGTGGATTCGTGACGGTCCAGGTGCTGCACGTGGGCGATCTGCATTTCGGCGGGCTCACGAACATCGCGATCGTCGAAGCACTCGAGCGGATGATTCCGGACCTGCGACCCGACGTGGTGGTCGTGGCGGGCGACCTCACCCAGCGCGCCCGGCACGGCGAATTCCAGCGCGCGCGCGCGTTCGTCAATCTGGCGGCGAAGACGGCGCCGGTGTACGTGCTTCCCGGCAACCACGATGTGGCGTGGTGGTGGGCGCCGCTGTTGCCGTTCGGAAAGCACATGCTGTACCGCAAGTACCAGCGGTACTTCGGCGCCGACATGACGCCCACACTCACCGTTCCCGGGGCGATTCTCGCGGGCGTGCTCACCGCGCACGGCGTGGCGTGGCCTTCGCTTACCTGGAACCCGCGGCACATGGCGGTCATGGGAAGCCTGTCGAAGCGGGAGGCGCTCCGGGTCCGCAAGATCTTCAGCGAAGCGCCCGCCGAGCTGGCCCGGATTCTCGTGCTGCACCACAACCTGCTGCGAGGGGAAATCTCGCGTCGCATGGGACTCGCGCGCTGGCGCCGGGCCCAGCGCCGGGTGGTGGAATCGGGCGCCGACGTCGTGCTGTGCGCGCACGATCATCAGGAGGCCGCCGAGCTCCTCAACGACCGGGTGATCGTGTCGACGGTCGGGACGCTGTCCGAGCGGGGCCGGGGCGGGCGTCCCGCGAGCTTCAATTTCCTGACGATCGAACCCACGGCCGTGCAGGTGACGTTTTTCCGTTGGGAAGAGGAGCGCAACCGGTTTCGCGCGTCGGACACGTTCGCCTTCGCCCGTCCGCGGCGCGAGACGCCGGCCCCCGTCGCCTGAGATGCCCGCGCGGTTCGAAGGGGTCGACTTCTACGCGATGGACGGGCTCCTCTCGGAAGAGGAGCGCGCGATCCGCGACACCGTGCGCGAATGGGTCGACGAGCACGTCCTCCCGATCATCGGCGAGCACTACATCGAAGGCAAGTTCCCGCGCCAGCTGGTGCCGGAGATGGCCGCGCTGGGGCTGTTCGGCGCGAATCTCCCCGAGTCATACGGCTGCGCGGGCCTGAACAACGTGGCGTACGGGCTCATCATGCAGGAGCTCGAGCGCGGCGATTCGGGGGTGCGCTCGTTCGCGTCGGTCCAGGGCGCGCTCGTGATGTACCCGATATATGAGTTCGGCTCGGAGGAGCAGAAGCGGCGCTGGCTCCCTGCAATGGCGAGCGGGAAGGTGATCGGGTGCTTCGGATTGACCGAGCCGGATTACGGGTCCAATCCCGCCGGCATGATCACGACGGCGCGGGAGCAGGGAGACAGCTGGATTCTCAACGGCGCCAAGATGTGGATCACGAACGGATCCACGGCGCAGGTCGCGATCATCTGGGCCAAGGCCGGCGCGGTGAGCGATCCGGCTTCGATTCGCGGCTTTCTCGTCCCGACCGATACCCGCGGATTCAGCGCGCGCGATCAGCGCGGGAAACTCTCGCTGCGCGCCAGCGACACGAGCGAGCTCGTGCTCCAGGACGTGTGCGTTCCCAAAGACGCAGTGCTGCCGAAATCCTCGGGACTCAAGTCGCCGCTCATGTGCCTCACCGCGGCGCGCTACGGCATCGCGTGGGGCGCGGTGGGGGCCGCGATGGCCTGCTACGACGAGGCGGTCCGGTACGCCAAGGCGCGCGTCATGTTCGACAAGCCGATCGGCGGATTCCAGCTGCAGCAGGCCCGGCTCGCCGACATGCTGACGGAGATCACCAAGGCGCAGCTCCTCTCCCTGCAGCTCGGCCGGCTCAAGGACCAGGGCACGCTCACGCCGCAGCAGGTCTCGCTCGCCAAGCGGAACAACGTGAGCGTGGCGACGGACATCGCGCGCGAGACCCGCCGGCTGCTCGGCGCCAACGGCATCCTCGCCGAGTACCAGGCGATGCGCCATCTCGCCAATCTCGAGTCGGTCTATACGTACGAAGGCACACACGACGTGCATACGCTGATCCTGGGGCAGGAAATCACAGGATTGAACGCGTTTGGTTGAGCGTATGGTGTTGTGTGGCTGTGTGTGTCTCTTCGCCGCACCTCCGTTAGACGCTCAAACGCGCGACACGTTGTTCGGAGCGCCCGTGCCGGCCAGTGAAGACAGCGCGGCTTTGGAGAGCCGTCCCGGCGACAGCCACGCCGCCGTGTCCGGCGTCCGGCTGCCTGCTCCGCCGGAGCTCGCCCGGGGCCTGACCGGTCGCACCGCCACATTGACCGCCGATGAAGTCGAAGCGCGCGGCGTCACGTCGCTCGCCGAGGCCATGAACCAGCTTCCCGGTGTCACGACGTCCGAGGAATTCGACGTCACGGTGCGTGGGTTCTCCGTGTCGCCGGGGATCGGCATCCCGCAAGGCGTGACCGTCTACATCGACGGCGTGCGGGCGAACGAGCCCGACGCGCACGAAGTGAATTTCGAGCTCCTGCCGATCGAGGACGTGGAGCACGTCGATGTCGTGTACGGCCCGTCAGTGCTGCTCGGCAGGAATGCCCTCGGCGCCGCCGTGAACCTCGTGACCCGGCGCGGCGGCCCGGATGTGGAGCAAGAGGCGGAAATCGCGGGCGGGACCTTCGGGCGGTTCGAGCTGCGCGCGCAGGTGGGCGGCGGGGGCGGGCCGTCGCCCTGGGATTACTATGCCGGCGTGCACTTCGAGCACTCGGACGGCTGGCGCGCCGAGACACAAAGCAAAGTCGGCACGCTGTTCGGGAAGGTGGGGCTCAAGCGGGGGGGGTGGGACGCCACGCTGTCGTACTCCGGCGCGCTCAACCGCCTCTCCGAGGCCGGGAGCCTGCCGGAAAGCCTGTTCTACGCCAATCCGCGCCTCAACTTCACGCAAGGGGATTATTTCTCGCCCGCGGCGCACCTCGTGACGCTGAACGCGCAGCGGCCGCTTTCCGAGCGGGTACGGATCGCCGTGAACGGCTTTGGTCGCAGCATCAACAGCGATCAATTCAATGCCAATTTCGTGGGCTTCGACTCGCGCCAGCGGAACGCCGCGCGCCAGTTCGGCGGCGCCGCGCAACTTTCCGGACGGGCGCAGATCGGTGGTCACGAGGTCCGGCTGCTGGGCGGACTCGATGCCGATTATCTCAACACCAACGTGCGCATCTACGCCATCCCTCCCGGTGAGCCGGATTCGCTCACCGAGTGGGTGACTACGGACCAGGTCGACCTGGGACTGTTCGCCGGCGCCAACGTGCAGCTGCTCACGCATCTGGGAGCGAGTGCCGCGGCCCGATTCGACTGGATCCGCTTGCCGCTCCAGGACCAGCTCATCCCGAGCCAGAGCGGGGTGAACATCTATCAGCGCGTGAGTCCACGCATCAATCTCACCTGGTCCGCCGACTCGCCGCGCCGCTTGCATGAGTTCTATGCCGCGGTGAGCCGCGGGTTTCGCGCGCCGGCGCTCGTGGAAGTCGGCTGCTCCAATCCGGACGCGGCGTGCCCGCTCCCCTTTGCGCTCGGATCGGATCCGCCACTCAAACCTGTGGTCGCGACGACGTACGAGTTGGGATGGCGCACGCGGCGCCACGGCGGGGCGGGGCTGGACGCCACCGCGAGCGTGTATCAAACCGACGTCCAGGACGACATTTTCTTCGTCGCGTCCACGGTGACGGCGGGGTATTTCCAGAATATCGGCGCGACGAGGCGTTCGGGTTTGGAGCTGACGGCTGCCTGGCATCTCCCGTCGGGAATTCAACTCTACGCCAACTACGGGTACGGGACGGCCACATTCCAGGCCACCGCGACACTCGCCACGACTCGCGACACCGCCGGCGAAGTGGTGTACCCTGGAGACTGGCTGCCGATGGTCCCGGATCATCGCGCGAATGCCGGAATGTGGATCCCGGTGCGACGCGCTCGCCCCGCGGGAACATGCTGCGGACCCGAGATTGCGCTCGGCCTGGACGGCCGGTATGTGGGCCATCAATGGCTCCGGGGCGATGAAGCGAACGAGACGACCGAATTGCCGGTCTACGCCGTCATGGACGCGACGCTCATCGTGCGACTGCGACAGCTGCAGATCCGGACCGCGGTCCGAAACTTGCTCGACCGCCGCTACGCCAACTTCGGGACATATGCCGAGAACCCCACCAAGCCGGGCTCTCCGGTGGATCGGTGGCTCACCCCCGGCTTGCCGAGAACGGTCGAGGTGAGCATCACCCGGGAGTTCTAGATCATGAAGATCGCCGTCTGCATCAAGCGTGTGCCGGATACGGAAACGCGCGTCAAAGTCGCGGCGGATGGCAGGACGCTGGACGAGTCCGGCGTGAAATTCGTCGTCAATCCCTACGATGAGTTCGCGATCGAGGAAGCCCTGCGCCGGAAAGAGCAGGCGGGGTCGGGTGAAGTGGTGGTGGTGTCGCTCGGCACCCAGGCCGCGCAGGAGACCATCCGCACGGCACTGGCCATGGGCGCCGACCGCGGCGTGTTGCTGCAAAGCGACCGGATTCCATCTGACGGCATGCTCGTGGCCCGCGCGCTTGCCGCCGAGCTCGGACCCGGGAGCTACGACCTGCTGCTGTTTGGAAAGCTCGCGATCGACGACTACAACCAGCAGGTCCCCGTGATGGTTGCTGAGCTGCTGGGCCTGCCTTGTGTCACCGCCGTGACGCACCTCGACATCGATGGTCAGAACGGCGTGGCGGAACGCGAGGTCGAGGGCGGCGTGGAAGTGGTGGAGTTCCCTCTCCCCGCGGTGCTCTCCGTGGACAAGGGCTTGAACGAGCCGCGCTATCCCGCGTTGAAGGGGATCATGGCTGCCAAGAAGAAACCGCTCGACGTGAAGCCGGTGTCGTTCCCCGCCACGGATCTCGAAGTCGTGTCCCTCGTGCCGCCCCCCGAGCGCAAGGAAGGGCGCATCGTGGGAGAAGGCCCGGGCGCCGTGCCGGGGCTCATTCGGCTGCTGCGGGAGGAAGCGAAGGTCCTGTGAGCGGCGTGCTCGCGGTGCTCGAGCAGCGGGATGGCGCGCTCCGCAAAGTCTCGTTCGAAGTCGTGAGCGCGGCGCGGCGTATCGCCGCCGCACGTACCGCGTCGCTCGAGGCGCTGGTGCTCGCCGGTGCGGCCGTTGCCGAGGCGGCGCAGGCGGGGAAATTCGGCGCCGACCGTGTCGTCACGCTCACCCACGCGGCGTTCGCCCGGTACGCCCCGGAGGCCGGGGCTCGCGTGATCGCCGAGCGCGTGCAGCGCGAGGCGTACGATGTCGTGCTGTTTCCGGCGACTGCCGTGGGCAAGGACCTCGCCGCTCGCGTCGCGGCCAAGCTCGGCGTCCCGCTCGTCGCGGACGTCACCGATTTCGCGGTCGAGAGCGCGGGCCTCGTGGCCGTACGCCCAGTCTACGCCGGGAAAGCACTGCTCGAGGTGAAAGTGAGCAAGCCCCCCGCGGTCCTGTCGCTGCGGCCCAATGTCTTCACGCCGCTCGAACAGCCGCGCACCGCTAAGTCTGAAACGATTGCGGTCGACCTGCCGGAGGGACCGGGGCGGGTGGTGGTCCGCGAGCTCAAGGCCGCCCTGGCGGGAGCCATCGACGTCGGCGAGGCGCCCGTCGTGATCTCTGGGGGGCGCGGGCTCAGGGAGCCCGCGAATTTCAAGCTGCTCGAAGACCTGGCACGCGCGTTCGGCGGCCGCGCCGCCGTGGGCGCGTCTCGCGCCGTCGTCGACGCCGGCTGGCGGCCGCACGCGGATCAGGTCGGTCAGACCGGTAAAACGGTCAGCCCGCCGCTGTATATCGCCGTGGGAATCTCCGGCGCCATCCAGCATCTCGCGGGCATGCGGACGTCGAAGGTGATCGTCGCGATCAACAAGGACAAAGACGCGCCGATATTCAAGGTGGCGGACTATGGGATCGTGGGGGATCTGTTTGAGATTCTCCCCATGCTGACCGAAGAGATCAAGAAGATTTATGGATGAACGGGTGATTCCCGCCGCTCATCAGGCGCCGCTCCCCCTCGATCGCCTCCTCGTGCCTGTCGGCGCGCCCGGGGCGGCCGACCAGATGGATTTGGACGTCGCCATCGTCGGCGCGGGGCCGGCGGGGCTGTCGCTGGCAATCGAGCTGGCCCGCTTGTCGAAACAGTCGGGCCGCGAGCTCGCGATCGGGGTGCTCGAGAAAGCGGGCGCGTTGGGCGAGCACTGCCTCTCGGGCGCGGTGGTCAACCCGCGGGCGTTCCGCGACCTGTTCACCGAAGACGAGACCGCGTTACCCTTCCGCTCTCGCGTCACCAAAGAGTCCGTCTACCTGCTCACCGCGGGGCGCGCGCTCCGGCTGCCCACGCCGCCTTCGATGCGCAATCACGGCAACATGATCGCCTCGGTGTGCGAAATCGTGCGGTGGCTCGGCGCCAAGGCCGAGAACCTCGGCGTGAACATCTTCACGGGCTATCCCGCCGCGAGCCTGCTCGTCAAGAACAACACGGTGGCCGGCGTCCGTACTACGCCCTCAGGGCTCGATCGCGACGGGCGCCCCGGTGCCGGTTACACCGCACCAACCGACCTCGTCGCGCGCGTCACCGCACTGGCCGAGGGGTCACGCGGGATGCTCGCGCGTGCCTGGCTCGAGTGGCAGCGGATCGAATCCGCGAATCCGCAGATCTACGCGCTCGGCGTGAAGGAGCTGTGGGAAACGCAACGGCCGCTCGACCGCGTCGTGCACACGCTGGGCTGGCCGCTCCCGGGCGACACGTTCGGCGGCAGCTTTATGTATCCCCTGGAGCCGAATCTCGTCGCTCTCGGGCTCGTGGTGGGGCTCGATTATCCGGACGCGGGCCTCGACATCCACGTGCTGTTCCAGCGCATGAAGCTGCACCCCCTGTTTCGCGGGTATCTCGAAGGGGGTGAGATGCTCGAATGGGGCGCGAAGACGATTCCCGAGGGCGGCTATTACTCGGTTCCGGCCCGGCGCTCCGGCGCGGGCGTGGTGCTGCTCGGCGACTCGGCGGGATTCGTCGACGTGCCCTCGCTCAAGGGCATTCACTATGCGATGCAGTCGGGAATATTCGCCGCGCGGGCGATCTTCCAGGTGCTGACGCAGGACGGCGCCGATGCGGAGCGGCTCGCCGAGTACGACCGCCTCGTGAACGACTCCTTCATCATGCACGATCTGCATCACACCCGGAACATGCGCCTCGCGTTCAAGCGCGGATTCGTGATGGGCGGCGTCCGGGCGGGTTTGATGGCCCTCACGGGGGGCAGGGTTCCGGGGCAGAAAATCGACGTCGAGCCCGACGCGGCAGTCCCGCGTCGGACCGGAATCGAGCGCGCGGCCTTCGTGCCCGATGGCAAGCTCATGTTCAGCAAGGTCGACGCGGTCTTCAAGTCGGGCAACGCCACGCGCGACTCCATTCCCCAGCACGTCCTCGTGGGGATTGGAGTCGACGCGCGCGTGGCGCAGTTCTATTCCCGGATCTGCCCGGCGGGGGTCTATGAGGTGGACGGTTCCGGGCTGCGTGTGAACGCGTCGAACTGCGTGGACTGCAAGGCAACGGATGTGCTCGGGCCGAGATGGCTGCCACGGGAAGGGGGAAGTGGGCCAAAGTACAAGCGGATGTAGGGTGTGGAAGACGGCCGCAGATTCGTCGCACCGATCGCACGGTTTCGCCTCGTCCCCCACTCGGATTTGCTTGATTCCACAAAGGCGGAACGCGTTTACTTGTCTAGCGCGCTCACATCCAGGATCACCAACGCGGGCGCCCCGGGATCCTGGGCCCCGAACGCAAACAAGTGTCCGTTGATCGTAGCGAATTTGGCGGTGTGGATCCCGCCGGTATTGCTCGGGGCGAGATAGCTCCCCACGTATGTCGGGTGCGCGGGGGGGCTCAGACTGTAAAACCAGAAGCCGCCGTTCGGGCCGTTCTCCGTGCTGAACATGAGGAGCTTGCCGTCGGGACTCACCTTGACATCGCTGATCGTGCCGACCTGCTGGGCGACGATCGAATCCACGAGCGCCGGAGCCCCGGTTTGGTCGAGGCGCCACACCTTCACGACGTTGCCAGCGATGCCCATTTGCCGCGGCACGGCGCCCCACGTCCCCGTGTAGGCGTACCCTCCGGAGACTCCAAGATCCGAGCTGTAGCGCTCAGTCACGTTGTTGCCGCCGTGGGGCGTCGTGAACCGTCCGGCGTTCAACGGGATCTGCCAGAACCCGCTCACCATATCGATGGCGTACAGCGATCCATTGTAGAGCTGAACGCCCCACGTGTATGTGTCACCGGCGCCGAACTGCAGCGTGCTGATGACACGACTCGAGAGATCGCCGGACAATGTCCCCGACACATCGAGGGCTACGACCCCTCCGTTGTAATACGCGGCATACAGAATCTGCGCGCTCTCGTCCATCCAGAAGTTGTGCGTGCCCGCGCCGTTCATGTGAAAGCTCGCGACCTCCACGGGGTGGAAGAGATCCGATACGTCCACGACATGAATGTCGCCCGTCGAGCTCGTACCTATGGATCCCGGGCCCTCCTGGCCGATGAACAGGTATTTCTTTCCCCCGCTCGGGTCCCAAAACCACCACGCGTTGTGCACTGAGGGGCTGTTCACGGCGCCGCCCGCCGTGGCGTATGTCGACATCAACTTCGGGTTCGCGGGGCTGCCGCCGGCGAGGCCGTTGCCAACGTCATAGATCATTACGCCTGTGTTCCACGCGCACACGAAAGCGAGCCCATCTCTGATGAACGTGTCGTGGATCCCGTACGCGGCAGGGATGGTGACCGATGCCACGAGCTGTGGCGCAGCGCCGCCCGAGGGGGAGTCCGGCCCCAGCGCGGTGGTGGACGCGTTGTCGTGGCACCCCAGCGCGGTGAGGGCAAGCGACGCAGCGGCCAGGCAAGACCATTCACTCCGGACCATCACATCTCCATCGGCATTGCGGTCTTCATCGGTACCCCGTAATGGCCCATTCGGTGACCGGCCATTCCCCATCCCAGCCTCAAGCCCAGGCTCAAGGTCCAGAATGTGCTACGTCCGTACACCGTATTGGGATCGAACAGGCCGCTCAAGGTCTTGATGCTGCCGCCGGAAAATTCGACGAGTGTCCGCGCCTCGAAGCGCGCCGCTCGCGGAGTGACGAGAATCGCATAACCGATCGTGTGCACCGACCAGCGCGTCACGCCGAGAATGGAATTGTCGAGATGAGGGCGCACCGTTCGAAACGGGTCGTCGAAGGTCCGAATGTCTTCGGGGCGGTCGGTACGCTCGAACCGGTAATACGGCTGGTGCCGCCCCGCGATGATCCCTCCCTCGACGAGCGCCGTGTAGAACACGTACGCGCCGGCCGCTTCGGATGTCCGCGCCCACTCGGCCATGCCGTAGACCGGCGTTCGCCCCAGGTCGCGCGCGAACCGCGCGGATGTGCTCCATTTGCTCGCCGTGGGGCCCGCTCCGCCCCGATCCTCGGGCGATGCCACCGACGCCGTCGACACCTGCGCTTCCAGTCCCGGGATGGGCCGTAGCGTGAGACGCACCGACCAGGAGTCACCGAACCGAGACCAGTTGGGCGACTCTCCCGGGTTCGTGGGCTCATCCCCGTTGAATAGCGACGCTTCCCCGACCACGATGCCGCGCTCGATCGCGATCATCGCGACCCCGCGCTCGAGTATCTGGCTCAGGTGGTGGTTGATGGGATACCGCTCGGCCGGCCGGCTCATCGGGTCGTCGGTCCCGAACGGCACAAAACCCTTTCCGGCCGAGATCGTGACACGAGCGACGCGACTCCAGGAACGCAGCAGATCGGGAGCGGACACGATCACTTCGTGGAAGTACGTATGCGGATGACGTCGATCGATGAACCCTTCGCCCC
>DATIWU010000160.1:0-3271 GCA_035519195.1 Gemmatimonadales bacterium | reverse complement strand
CAGCGCTTGATGCGGCCGGTCGTCGTTGTACTGGTCGATGAACGCGTCGAACCGCGCCTGCAGCCGCAGCAGCGGCCTCGGGATCTCGGGCGGACTGCTGATCGGCCGCTGATGGACGTGTCAGCAAGCTGTCAGATCGATCCGACCCGTCGCTTGAGGCCGTTGCGCGGCCGATCAGCATGAGCCCTAGAAGGGAATCGTCATTTGGACTTGAACGGCTCGGGGCGTCACGAAGTGCGTACCGGAAAAGGTCGAGAGGAAATTGTAGAGCGCCGTCGTGTCGAATAGATTGATCACAGTCACTCGGAGTCGCAACGGGACGGGACCCACCTTCAGCCGATCCAGTCCAACCGCGACGTCCACGAGCTGATGCGGCACGATGCGCGGCGGGTTCGTGTCGTCGTTCTCCGTGCCCGGCGCCGGGATGTTAATGCGGCTCGCCCCAAACGTCGGTGAGGCGCAGCTTCGAATCGGCTGGTCTCGTGTGGCCACGGTGCTGCCGCAATACAGACCGATCGTGGCCTGTTCATCCCCCGTCAGCCGCAAGGCCGCGTCGTAGGTTGGCACCGCGACCGCGACCAACCCGCTGTCGTACCGCCACGTCAGACCGCCCCAGAATCCGAGTCTCCGGGTCGATTGATATTCCACGTGCGTGTTCTGCTGGAACGGCTCGTCGTGATCGGGCCGCGCGACGGGCGCGTAGTCCGCGCTGAACCGGAGCCCACCCAGTTCCGGCCCGAACAACCGGGAGCGCGTGTGCGACAGCGTGGTGTACACCTGCCAGCCGCGTAACTCGGGCAAGGCGATCCGGACCAGACCGCCATCCTGCTGGGATTGGCGGAACTGCACCGGAAACGCCAAGGGCGTGTTCAGAATGATGCCAAAGTCGTAGGCCCCCTCCGTGAATTTCCAGAAGTACTCGCCGTCGATCCGGATACCGCGCCATGCCCTTTGCTGGAGACCGACGTCGTACTGATCGCGACGGCCCGGTGTGAGCGGCGCGCCGCCCACGCTGCCCAACACGCCGCCGCCAAAGCCCCCACTGCCCGTCGAACTCGCCAAGACCAGGTTTTCGTTGTAGGGCGTCAGCAAGATGTGACCGTACGACGCGCGCAACACCGTGTCGGTCCGATCGATCCGATACGCGGCGCCGAGCCGTGGCTGGAGGCCGGTCGCTTGACTCAAGCCGTCGTAGACATCCAGTCGAAGGCCGGCCGTCACATCCCAGTGGCCGACGTTCAACGAGTCCTGCAGATACGCCGCCCATTGGATGATGCGCCCGTCCCCGTCGAAGCGGAAGAGTGTGCCGCCGCGCGTCAGGTCGTACGGCAGGAGCGCGGGAAGGAAGTCTTCATTGGCGACGAGGCCCTGTCCCGCGCATTGCTGCGGAACGCGAAGCGATGTGTCGGCGGACGGGTCGCCGCCCGGCGTGAAGCACGGTGTGTTGAATGTCGGATCCGTCAGCCCCGTCTGAAAGTGCTCGGAGAGCCATGTCGTCGTCTCTTGAACGCCCGCTTTGAGTGTGTGGGGGCCCAACGCGCCGGACAGCGTCGCCTTGGCCCCGGCGTTGGTGAGGGTTCGGCGCTGCGACAGGAAGGCCGGCTGATCGTTGAAGAGATTCGCACTCGGGTCATACTCGACGATGTCGCGACGGGCCCATGCGTTGAACTCGACCACCGCCCGACCGCCGAGGGTGCGCGTGAGCGACGGCGCCAGATTGACGCTCTGCTGGCGCTGCTGCTGATCCTGTTGCGCAGCTTGCTGGTCGAACGTGTTGGGTGCCTGAAAGACGGAACGGGCGGCGGACACGTTCAGTTGCACCGTCGTCGTGTCGGAGAACCGCGCATCGAAGCGATCGAAGAGATTGAACACGTGGCCCAGCGCGTGCAGTGGCTGGATTTCGGGCGTGTCCAGGAATCGTTCGCTGCCCAACGCGTCGAGCGCGACGAAATTCCCGAGGCGCGGCGAGCCGGCGCCGAGCGTGAACGAGGCCGTGGGCGTGGTGAACGATCCGTAGCCCAGGGACAGGGACCCCGTCGGCCGGCGTTCCCCCAACCCCGAGCGCGTCGTTGCTTTGACGATGAGGCTCGTCTTGTCCCCGAACTCCGCCGGGGGCACGCCGGTCAGCACGTCGAGGGATTGAATCGCGCTCTGGGAGAGTTGATTGGAGAACGTGCGGCTTTGCTGGTCCGTGATCGGCTGGTTGTCAACGCTGAAGGAGGTGTCGGCGTGGTCGCCGAGCGGGTGAAAGCCGCCGTTGGAGTCGGCCGCGACGCCGGGCGTCGTGAGCGTGACGAGCGAACTGAGTCCGGCACTGACGCTCTCATTCGGCAGCGTGTCGATCAACCGGCGGGTCACCTCCGTCTGCAACGTCGGGGTCGCCGCCACGTCGCGGATGGCCGCGACCACGGAGACCTCCTCCCGGACATCGGAGACCGCGAGGACCACGATCAGTGGCGGCGGAACGTGTCCGTCGATGGTCAGGATCTGCTCAAACGATGCGAATGCGGGGAAGGTCACGCGGAGGCGATAGCGCCCAACGTGCACGTCTGGGAAGGCAAACGTCCCGTCGTCGGCCGAGACGGTTGAGCGCGCGGGAGTGGCATCCGCCGCGGATTTCAATTCTACGGTCGCGCCGGGCAGGACGAGGCCCGTGGTGTCCTGGATGATCCCCGTGACCGAAGTACTGGTCGCCCGGCTTTGAGCGGCGGCGACCGTCCCTGGCATCACACCCGGTATGAATCCCAGCACCGCGACGAGCCACAGGCGGGCGCAAGGCTTGACCGCAGGCCGCCTCGTCGATTTCACTAGACTAAATTATCATTTGGAGTCATCAAACTCAAGCCTAGCGGATACTCGGCGAATCAGACGCGGCGTTAACCGGCTAGACGCGCTGGTGCCCCTTCGGCGACTTGCGCCGTCGTTTTTTATCAGGAGGGATTTACGTAGCGCGCCGTACTGGATCGGCGCTCAAGCGGCGCGCTGCTGTTGCCGCCTTGCGCGGCCTCGTGCCACCAACACACGACTTGATTCGGATCACGCGCCACGCCTTAGCCATTCTGGTACATGAAGCCCAGATTCGATATGCTGGGCGACGACTGGCGGCTGATATCTTGGTGAACAGGACATGTTCGATGGCATTGAAGAGAGGGTTATGAGCAAGGTTCTTATCATGGCCGGCCTAATGGCGGTCTCGGCGGCGGCGTGCAACCGGCAACCGGGCAGCACCGCCGCGGGAGAGACACATGCTGAGCCACCGACGGTGACCGTG
>DATIWU010000159.1:0-14418 GCA_035519195.1 Gemmatimonadales bacterium | reverse complement strand
CGCAGCGTGGAGTCGATCCGCGCCGAAATGCGCGAGATCATGTCGCTCCACGTCGGGGTGCAGCGCAGCGAAGCCTCACTCCGTGCCGCCGAGGAGACGCTCGTTCGACTCACGGCCGCGGCGCCGCCCGAAGCCTGGCGGACGAGACACCAGCTCCTCGTCGCGAGCTTGATCGCGCGGGCGGCACGCCGCCGCAAGGAGAGCCGCGGCGGCCATGCGCGAACCGATTTCCCACCCCGGGTGCGGACCCGGCGGCTGGTGTCGCAGCGATGATCGCGATCGCGACGGACCTGGAGTCCGAAATCCGGACGCTCAAACGCGAACGGAACGCCGCGATTCTGGCGCATAATTATCAGCGCCCGGAGATCCAGGATCTTGCCGACATCGTCGCCGACTCGCTGTCGCTGGCGCGCTATGCCTCGACCGCTCGCGCGGACGTGCTCGTGCTGTGCGGCGTGCACTTCATGGCCGAAACGGCGGCGATCGCGAACCCTCGGAAGCTGGTGCTGATCCCTGATCTGGGCGCGGGCTGCTCGCTGGCGGAGACGATCCAGGCCGACGACGTGCGCGCGTGGCGCGCACGGCATCCGGACGGTCTCGTGGTCGCGTACGTGAACTGCAGCGCGGCGGTCAAAGCCGAGGCGGATTACTGCTGCACGTCGGGAAACGCGGTCGCCGTCGTGCGCGCGCTGCCGCCCGACGTGCCGGTGCTCTTCGTGCCGGATTTCTTCCTGGGCAGCTACGTCAAGCGGGCCACGGGGCGCGATCTCGAGCTGTGGATGGGCGAGTGCCACGTGCACGCCGCGCTCACCCCCGATGCACTCGAGGCGAAGCGGCGCGAGCACCCGGATTCGGAGTTCCTCATCCATCCGGAGTGCGGCTGCGTCACCAGCGTGATGTACTACGCCGGCCAGGATAGCCACATCGTGTCGACCGAGCAGATGATGCGGCGCGCCCGCGAATCGAGCGCGCGCTCGTTCGTGGTCGCGACGGAAACCGGCGTCCTGCACCGGCTCAAGCGCGAGAATCCGGATAAAGCGTTCGCGCCGCTGCTCGAGTCCGCCGAGTGCCGCTACATGAAGCGGATCACGCTCGAGAACCTGCGGGATTCGCTGCGCCACCTGCAGTTCGAAGTGAAGGTTCCCCCCGAGACGGCCGCACGCGCGCGCCGGGCGATCGAGCGGATGCTGTCGATTGGCTGAGCTTGGCAGCGATGAGATTCGCGCCGCCCTGGTGGAAGACGGCGCGGCCAACGATGTCACCACTGCCCTGCTCGCGAACGCCGCGTCCCGGTCGGCGCGTGGCGTGTTTCTCGCCGAAGAGCGCTTTGTCGTCGCCGGGCTCTCGCTGGCGGGCTGCGTGTTCCAGACCCTCGAGCCCGGCGCCAGACTCGCCGCGCATGTACAGGAAGGCGACTGGACCGAAGCAGGAACTGCGCTCGCGACGGTCGACGCCAGCGCGCGAGCCCTGCTTGCCGGTGAACGGGTGGCGCTGAACTTTCTCCAACACCTCGCGGGAATCGCCACCGTGACCAGAGCCGCGGTCGATGCGGTGCGCGGCACCGGCGCGCAGATTACCCACACCAGAAAGACCACGCCGGGACTGCGGGCGTTGGAACGCTACGCCGTGCGCATCGGTGGCGGGGTAGACAATCGCGCCTCCCTGGCCGATGCGGTGCTCTGGAAGGACAATCACTGGATGCTGCTCGGCAAGACGGGGCGATCCCTCGCGGATGTGCTGCGACGAGCGCCTCAGGGAATACCGGTGATCGTGGAAGTCGAGAACGAGGCACAACTCGAGGAGGCCCTCGCGGCGCGGGTGCGACACATGCTCATCGACAATCAGCCGCCCGATCGCGTACGCCGCTGGGTCGAGCGCGCGGGGCCAGGCGTCACGACGCAGGCGTCCGGCGGGATCACGCTGGAAAACGTGCGGGCCTATGCCGACGCGGGGGTGTCGCTCATCTCGATGGGCGCGCTCACACATTCCGCCCGCGCCGTATCGATTCGCTTCGAGATCACCTGATGCCGCTCGATCGCGTGCTGGCAGACGAGCTTCGCGCGCTGGATGAGGCTGGTCTCAGGAGAGCGCTGCGCCCGCACGCGTCACGGCGCGGAGCCATCCTGCACGAAGGTGGACGTGCGCTGGTCGATTTCGCGTCGAACGACTATCTCGGACTCGCCTCGGATCCGCGGCTCGTCCGCGCCGCGTGCGCGGCACTCGAGCAGGCGGGAACCGGTGCGGGCGCGGCCCGGCTCATCACCGGGCACCACGTGCTGCACGAGCAGCTCGAGGCGGCGCTGGCGCGGTTTCTTGGCGTCGAGCGTGTGTTGCTCTTTTCGAGCGGGTATCTGGCCAACACCGGGACGATTCCCGCGCTCGTCGGCCAGGGCGACGCGATTTATTCCGACCGCGCCAACCATGCCTCGTTGATCGATGGCTGCCGGCTGTCCCGCGCCGAAATTCACATCATCCCCCACGCCGACATCGCGGCGCTCGAGCGCGCACTGGAGCAAACCGGCGGTCGCTACCGGCGCCGGCTCATCGTGGTCGAAGGCATCTACTCGATGGACGGCGATCTCTATCCGCTGGGAGCGCTGCCCGACCTCGCGCGCCGCCACGATGCCTGGACGTATGTGGACGACGCCCATGGGATTGGCGTGCTGGGGGCAACCGGCCGTGGCGCAGTCGAGCTGAGCGCGGTTCGAGGAGCCATTGACGTGTGGATGGGCACGCTCGGGAAGGCGCTCGGGACGGCGGGGGCGTTCGTGGCGGGCTCAGCCACGTTGATCGAATACGTGATGAATCGCGCGCGAAGCTTTGTATTCACGACCGGCAGCCCACCCGCGCTCGCGGCTGCGGCGCTCGAAGCGCTCGAGATTCTCGTTCGCGAGCCCGAACGGCGGTGTCGCGTGGCGGACAACGCTCGTCGGCTCCGGGCCGGCATCGCCAAGCTGGGTCGCTCCACGGCGGGACCCGACACCGGACACATCGTTCCATTCCTGATCGGATCGAATGACGACACGATGCGGGCGGGCGCGGCCCTGCGGTCGGCAGGATTCTGGGCCGGCGCGGTTCGCCCGCCCACGGTTCCCGCCGGAACGTCCCGCCTGCGGCTGACGGTGAGCAGCAGCCACACCGAGCAACAGATCGATGCGCTGCTCGAGGCGCTCGCGACGACGTGACCAGCCTTGCGGAACACGACCGGCGCCACGTCTGGCATCCGTACACCCAGCACGCCACGGCCGCCGCTCCCGTCCCGATCACCCGGGCGGAAGGCGCGTATCTCTACCGCGACGACGGGCGTCCGATCTTCGACGCCATTTCTTCCTGGTGGGTGACGCTCCACGGTCACGCGCATCCAGCGATCGCGGCCGCGATCGCCCGGCAAGCCGCGACGCTCGAGCAGGTGATTTTCGCCGGATTCACGCACCAGCCGGGGGCGGAGCTTGCGGCGGCGCTCGTCCGGCTGCTTCCGGCCGGGCTCGAGCGGGTGTTCTACTCCGACGATGGGTCGACCGCGGTCGAGGTCGCGCTCAAGCTCGCGCTGCAATACTGGCACAATCGCGGCGAGCACCGGCCCGTGATCGCGGCGCTCGAGCATGCCTATCACGGCGATACGTTCGGCGCCATGGCGGCGAGCGATCGCAGCGTATTCACCGCGCCATTTTCCGAGCACCTGTTCCGGGTGGAGCGCCTCCCCGATCCGAGCGTCGATGCCGAGCAAACGCTGCACGCGCTCGATCGCCTGCTGGATGGCAACACGCGCCGCCTCGCCGCCGTGATCGTCGAGCCGCTGCTGCTCGGCGCCGGCGGCATGCGGCTGTTCGACCCACAAGTCCTCACCGCTATCCGCGCGCGAACCCGGGCCGCGGGGGTTCTGCTCATCGCCGACGAGGTGCTCACCGGGTTCGGCCGGACCGGGCCCGTGTTCGCGTGCGAACGCGCCAGCATCGAACCCGACATCGTCTGCCTCTCCAAGGGATTGACCGGCGGCTTCCTGCCGCTCGGTGCGACGGCGGTGCGGGAAGAGATCTTTGCGGGATTTCTTTCGCCCGATCGCCGGCGCACGTTCTTTCACGGGCACTCGTATACCGCCAATCCGATTGCGTGCGCCGCGGCCCTGGCGAGCCTGGGACTGCTCGACTCGTCGAGCGCCCGCGCGCGACACGAGATCGAATGTACGCATCAGAGGGAAATGACGAGCCTCAGCCAGCATCCGGCCGTGAAGAACGCTCGCGTGATTGGCACGATCGCGGCGTTCGACTTCCAGGGGGATGGCGGATATCTGCATCCCGTGGGGCCGGAGCTGGCGTCATTCGCGCTGGAACGCGGCGTACTGCTCCGGCCGCTCGGGAATGTCGTGTATTTCTTGCCTCCCTACTGCTCCACCGCCGATGATCTCGTCCGGGCCTACGACGTGGTGCGACAATTTCTCGAGCGGCTGCCGGCATGATACGGCTGGGGATCACCGGGACGGATACCGGGGTCGGCAAGACCGTGGTGGGCGTGGCGCTCCTTGCCATGCTGCGCCAGCGCGGGCTGCGCCCGGCGCCCATGAAGCCCGTCGAGACCGGAGTGACCGAACGCGGTCCAGCGGACGCGTTGCTGCTCGCGAGCGCTGCGGGGTCGTCGCACTCGCTCGAGGACGTGAATCCGTTTCAGTATCCCGATCCGCTCGCGCCCCTGGTGGCCGCGGAGCGGGCCGGCCGACCCGTCGAAGTTTCTGCGCTCGATGCCGCGTTCGCGCGGATCACGCGCGAGGCCGATGCGGTGGTCGTCGAAGGAGCCGGCGGGCTCCTCGTCCCGATCGCTCCCCGTCTGTCGTATGCTGATTTGTTCTTGCGCTGGGGACTCGATCTCGTCATCGTCGCCGCGAACCGGCTGGGGGCCATCAATCACATCCTGCTGACGCTCGAGGCGGCAACGAGCGCCGGAATCCGCGTGCGAGCGGTCGTACTGAACGCCATCACCCCGGCGCCCGATCTCGCGACGGCAACGAATCCCGACGCGATTCGGACCCTCGCGCCCGGCGTGCCGCTGCTATTGTTTCCCTGGACCGAGCATGCCCGGGATGTCGAGCAATTGGGCGCCCTCGCCCGTGCCTCGGGCCTCGATACACTGTTCCTGCCATACGGAGACTAGGGCGCATGACCCGCTGCAATTGGAATGCGTTGGCCGATACCGCCCTCGCCGGTGCGCCGATCGACCGGGCGAGCGCGCGCGCCGTGCTCGCCGCCCCCGATGAAGAGCTGCTCGATCAGCTCGCGGCCGCCTACCGCGTGCGGAGGCAGTACTGGGGCAATCGGGTGCGGCTGCACTTCCTGCTCAACGCCCAGAGCGGCCTGTGCCCGGAGGATTGTCATTACTGCTCGCAATCGGCCGTGTCCACGGCGGCGATCGAGCAGTATCCGATGCTCGCGCGCGAGCGAATCCTCGCGGCCGCGGACCGCGCCGCCAGCCTCAAGTCCGCGACGTTCTGCCTGGTGATTTCGGGGCGCGCGCCGGGAGAGCGGGTGTTCGGGAAAGTGATCGACGCGATCACCGAAATACGCCAGCGGCACGACATGCGGGTGTGCGTGTGCCTCGGGCTCTTGAACGAGGACCAGACGCGCAGGCTCGCGGAGGTCGGGGTCGACACCGTCAATCACAATCTCAATACCTCCGCCCGTCACTACGACGCGATCTGCACGACGCACGGATTTGCCGACCGGCTCGCGACCCTCGACAACGTGCGCGAGGCCGGGATCAGGCTGTGCTCGGGCGGCATCATCGGGATGGGTGAAACCGACGACGACATCATCGATCTCGCGGGCGCGCTGCGGGAAGCGGGGGTGCAGAGCGTGCCGTTGAATTTCCTCATCCCGATTCCCGGAACGCCGCTCGAGCAATCGCACGAGCTCGATCCGCGCCGCTGCCTCCGCGCGCTGTGCCTGTTTCGCTTCATGCTGCCCTCACAAGAGCTGCGCATCGCGGGGGGGCGCGAAGTGCACCTGCGCAGCCTGCAGCCGCTCGGGCTCTATCCCGCCAACTCCATGTTCGTGGGAGACTATCTCACCACGCCCGGCCAGGCGCCGTCGGCCGATTTCGACATGGTGCGCGACATGGGATTTGTGTTGGAGACGCCGGACGGACAGGCTTGGGCGGATGGGGACGGCGCGGAAAATTCAGCGGCTCGGCCTTGCCCGTAAACGGGCCGCGTTCCCCTGGCGCGCCGCATCTGCGGAAGGCCGAGCCGCAACCTCGTACGACGACTACTCAGCGACTACTCGGTCGGGACTGACTGCGCGCTGTGGATCACCGGTGACACTGTGCAGAGCTGATAGCCCGGCGCAGCAGCGGCGGTCTTGTCATACACACAGTCCGTGGCCGCCGTTGGATTACTGCAGGCGCCGATGCCAAGCGCGAACGGTGTGAGTCCGACGAGCACCCAAATGAGACGCATACCGCCTCCTTGCCAGAGACATCTTTCGCTTAGTTGCGACAGAAAGATGCTGCCTGGTTAGTGAAACCAGCCTGAAACGGACAGGAATGTTTGTTCAGGCGCGGTGCGCGGGGAGTTGCGCGGTCGTCGGGCTCGCATCTATTTGAATGGCACGCTGGACGAGTGCTAACCGCCACGGGAGGGCCGATGCACCAACCATCGAAGAGTTGGGCGCCGCTGCCGCTACGCCTCATGCTGGGCTTTGCGTTCCTGTATCACGGCTTGCCCAAGCTGCTGTCCGGCCATCAGCAGACCGTGGCGATGTTTCAAGGGATCGGCCTGCCCGCTCCGGCGGCGATGGCGTGGATCATCGGTCTGGTGGAGGTGCTCGGCGGGATCGCCCTGCTCCTGGGCGCGTTCACGACCATCACGAGCATCATTCTCATCCTGCACCAGCTCGGCGCCATGTACAAAGTCCATCTCGGCGCCGGCTACAATTTCGTGCACGTCACGGGCATGAGCCCGACGGGACCGATCTTTGGCGTGCCTGGTTACGAGGTGAATCTGCTGTTCATCGCAGGCCTGTTGACGCTGGCGATCGGCGGCGCCGGAGCCGCATCAGTCGACGGCGCGCGTCACCGAGCGGTCGCGGAAGGAATGGCGGAAGCTAGTCCGCGTTGAGGCGGTAACCGACCGCCGGCTCCGTCAGCAAATAGCGAGGACGCGCCGGGTCGCGTTCGAGCTTGTGCCGCAGCTGCGTCATGTACACACGCAGGTAATGCGTGTGCTCGGTGGCGTTGGGCCCCCACACTTCCTTCAACAGATGTCGGTGGGTGATGACCTTCCCGGCATGCTGCACCAGCGTCGTGAGGAGCTTGTATTCGGTCGGGGTGAGGTGAATTTCCGTCTCCCCCACGAACACGCGGCGACCGCCGAGATCCACCCGCAGCTCACCCAGCTTGAATACGGGCTCGGGACGGCCGCCGACGCGTTGCGAGTGACGCAGCGCCACCCGGAGTCGCGCGAGCAGCTCGCCCGTTCCGAACGGCTTCGTGAGATAATCGTCCGCACCGGCGTCGAGCGCCGCGACTTTGTCCTGCTCCTGCCCCCGTGCCGAGATCACGATAATGGGCGTGCTGGACCACTCGCGCAGCCGGCGGGTCAGGTCAATGCCGTCGCCGTCCGGCAAGCCCAGGTCGAGGAGGATCACATCAGGATTGCGGCCGGTCGCCTGCGCGGTCCCTTCCCGCCCGCTCGCCGCCTCCACGAAACGATAGTCGTGGCTCTCGAGCGCCGCGCGAAGAAAGCGGCGCATTTGCGGCTCGTCTTCGATTACGAGGACCAGCGGCGCCACTCCGGGCGCGGCGGCGGGGTGCACCATGGGCCCGAAACTAGTGCTCGGCGGGCTCCGCGGGTACGGCGGAGGGTGGGGGTCCTGAGATCGGCAGGGTGAAGCGGAACACCGCCCCACCGCCGGGACGATTCTGCGCCGTAATCCGCCCACCGTGCGCCATGATGATGCCGCGCGAAATGGTGAGTCCGAGCCCGACCCCGGACGCCGAGGTCGCCGAGGAGGAGCGGTAGAATTTGTCGAAGATCTTGGTTTCCTCGCCGGGGGGGATGCCGGGGCCCCGGTCCGCCACTTCGACCGTCATGACTCCATCATGCGCGACGGCCGAGATGTCGATAGGCGTGCCGGCAGGCGTGTATTTCGCGGCGTTCTCCAGCAGGTTCACGAACACCTGCTCGATCAGCACGGCATCCACGGGAATGAGGGGCAGATCGGGGCTGAGATGCACGTTCACCGGACGTCCTCGGAGCCGCTCCTCGAGGCGGATGAGCGCCACGCCGACCGGTTCTTCGAGCGGCTGCCATTCTTTCTGCACCTGGAGGGCGCCACTTTCCACCCGGATCATGTCGAGGAGATTCGCGATGAGCCGGTTCATCCGGCTCGCCTCCTCGAGGATCGTTTGCAACATGTCTTTCCGCGTGGCCTCCGACTCGACCCGTCCCTCGAGCAGGCTCGACGCGGCGCCGGTGATCGCCCCGAGCGGCGTTCTCAGGTCGTGCGACAATGAGGAGAGCAGCGACGTGCGCAGCCGCTCGGCCTCGATCTCGACCTGCTCGCGTTGCGCCTGCTCGGCGAGCATCGCGCGCTCGAGCGCCAGCGCCGCTTGTCCGGCGAACGTCTCGAGCAGCTGCCGCACCGCTGGGTCCTGAAACCGGCGGGGATCGCTCGGCCTGACACCCAAGACCCCGATGCTGCCGCTCGCGGCGACGAGCGGGATGTAGAGGCCCTGCGACGCGGGCAGCGTATCCGTCCCCGCTCCCGCTGCCTGGCCGTGCTCGAACACCCAGGTCGCAACGCTCCGCTCCTTGTCATCGATCGAGACCTCGGGCGACGACGCCTTGGGAAGCCGGAGATGCCGTGATTCGTCAGGCAGGAGAACCAAGGCGGGCGCGCCAAACGTATCGCGGACGTGGGCATTCACCGTGGCGACGAGCTGGTCCTGCCCCCGGATCGCCGCCAGCTCGCGGCTCATCGCGTACAGCGCGCCGGTACGCCGCTCGCGCTCGCGCGCGGTTTCCGCCTGCGCCCGGATGCGCAGCGTGAGATTGCTCATGATGAGGGCGATTGCGAACATTACCCCAAACGTGAGCAGGTAGCGCACGTCCGAAACCGCGAAGGTCCCCTGAGGCGGAACGAAACAGAAGTCGAACAGCGCGATCGACAGAAACGACGCGAACACGGTGGGGCCCCGGCCATATCGCGAGGCGACGAGGGCCACGCCGAGCAGGAACACCATCGCCACGTCGGTAATCGAGAGCACCCGCATGATGGCGAAGCCCAGCGCCGTGCAGATGACGGGCACGACCGCGGCGCGCCCGTACTCCGACCAGGGGGATGGTCGTCCGGCAAGCGGCACGCGGCGCGGCGCCTTCTCGTCCGCGTCGCCCGAAATCACGTACACGTCCACGTCGCCCGAGCCGCGGACGAGCTTGTCGAGCGTCGATCCGTACAGCTTGTCGCGCCACCGGGCGTGCGTCGGCTTGCCGACGACGATGCGCGTGGAATTGTGGTCGCGCGCGTACGCCAGCACCTCGTCCCCGACGTTCTCGCCGGACACCGAGACCACCTGGGCGCCAAGCTCCTGCGCGAGCTGCAGGTTCTGCTGCAGCGCCTCCCGGTCGCTGGCCGAAATGCGCTGCCCCGGTGCCTCGCAGTAGAAGACGACCCAATCACATTTCAGCGTGGTGGCGATGCGCTTGCCCGCGCGCACCAGACGCGCCCCGGCGGGATTCGGCCCGATGCACACGAGCAGCCGGTCCCCCGCGGGCCAGGTCTCGTGAATGCCGTGCTCCTGCATGTAGCCGCGCATCTGCGCGTCCACCCGCTCGGCGGTGCGGCGCAGCGCCAGCTCCCGCAGCGCGATCAGGTTCCCCTTGCGAAAGAACTCCTGAATGGCGTGGGCGGCCTGGTCGGGAACGTAGACTTTCCCTTCCTGCATGCGGCGCAGCAGATCGTCGGCGGAGAGATCCGCCAGCTCGACTTCGTCGGCCTCGTCGAGCATGGTGTCGGGTACGGTCTCCCGGACCTGAACGCCCGTGATCTGGGCGACTACGTCGTTCAGACTCTCGAGGTGCTGCACGTTGAGCGTGGTCGAGACGTTGATCCCGGCGCCGAGGAGTTCTTCCACGTCCTGCCAGCGGCGCGCGTGGCGGGAGCCTGGGGCGTTCGTATGCGCCAGCTCGTCGACCAGTATGAGGCTCGGCTTCCGGGCGAGCGCGGCGTCGAGGTCGAACTCCCGCAACGCCACGCCGCGGTACTCGATCGTTTTCCGCGGCAGCACTTCGAGCCCTTCGAGGAGCGCCGCGGTTTCGGCGCGACCGTGGGTCTCGACGAGCCCCACGACGACGTCCGCACCTTCGCGTTTCTTGGCGCGCGCGTCCTCGAGCATGGCGTACGTCTTGCCTACGCCGGGCGAGGCGCCGAAGAAAATCTTGAGATGGCCGCGGCCGGCGCGCGCCTCCTCGGCGCGCACCCGCTCGAGCATCGCTTCGGGACTGGGGCGCTCGTTCATTCCGAGACTAAACCTAGGGACGGGTCACTGGCGCGGAAGCACGCCCGAGGAAGCTAGGCCAGCAAGCGTAAAGATGGCATCAAAGACTCTAAAGGACTGCGCTGCTCCACCGCACGAAGCGATGCAGGCCGGTCAGTAAAGACCCAGGTAGCGGCTCAGCTCCCATTCGCTGACGCGCCCGATGTACTCGCGCCACTCGCGCTCCTTGGCTTCCACAAACCGCTCGACGATGTGCTCGCCCAACGCATCCCGCACTACGTCGTCCTTCTCCAGATACTCCAACGCCTCGTGCAGGTCGCGCGGCAGATCGTCGATGCGCAGGTGGCGGCGCTCGCGATGGCTCATCTCGAAAATGTTCTTGTTCACCGGATCGGGCGGCGTGAAACCCTCTCTGATTCCGTCCAGTCCCGCCGCGATCTGCACGGTCAGCGAGAGGTAAGGATCGCCTGAGGGATCCGGCATGCGCAGCTCACACCGCGTGCCGTCTTCCCGCCGATCGGGAATTCTGATCAAGGGCGAGCGATTGCGCATCGACCAGGCAACGTGCACCGGCGCCTCGTAGCCCGGCACGAGGCGCTTGTAGCTGTTCACCAGCGGATTCGTGACGGCGCAGAAGGCGCGCGCGTGCCGCAACAATCCGGCGACGTATTGCAGCGCGGTTTGCGACAGCTCCCACTGCGCTTTCGAATCGTAGAAGGCGTTCTTGCCCTTCTGGAACAACGAATGGCTGGTATGCATGCCCGAGCCAGCCTGCCCGAAAATCGGCTGTGGCATGAACGTAGCGAGATAGCCATGGCGATACGCTACGTTGCGCACCACGAACTTGAACGTGGCCACGTTGTCCGCCGTTTGGAGCGCGCTCGCGTAACGGAAGTCGATCTCGTGCTGCCCCGGCGCGGCCTCGTGATGCCCGCCTTCGACTTCGAACCCCATGGACACGAGGTCGCGAACAATCAGGCTGCGAATGCCTTCCGCGCGGTCGCCTGGAGTGAGATCGAAATAGCCGCCTGAGTCTACGGTGCGGGTCGTTGGACGGCCGTTGGCGTCGAGCTGGAAGATGTAGAACTCGGCTTCCACCCCGACCATGACGTCGTACCCGAGCGCCTGCGCTTTGGCGATCTGCCGTCGCAGCGCCCCGCGCGGGCAACCGATGAACGGCGTGCCGTCCGGGTTGTAGATGTCGCACAAGAGCCGCGCCACGCGGCCGCCTTCGTCATCGTACGGCAGCACCACGAAGGTGTCGAGGTCGGGCTTCAAGACCATGTCCGACTCCTCGACGCGAACGAAGCCCTCGATCGCCGACCCGTCGAACCGAACCTCTCCGGCCAGGGCTTTCCCGAACTGACTCTCGGGCACTTCGACATTCTTGTTGACGCCGAGGATGTCGGTGAACTGGAGCCGCAGGAAGGCGACGCCCTGTTCGTGACACAGCGACAGGATGTCCCGCGCCGTCGCGCCGCTGGTCTTCTCGGCGGAAGGTTTCATTGCTGCGTGGTCGATCTTTCTCGCTGTGGAGTGGGTGCGCCGGTTGCGAGTTGAACGTAGGCCTGGCGGCGACTTCCGTCAACGAAACCTGTGCATTTCAGGACGAACACCACGCAAGTCTCGTCCTGGCTGGGATAGAACCATGCACCGTACGGGCGAGCCAGACTGTACAAGCCGCAAGTCTTTTCCCGCGAGCGCCTTAGCACTGCTTAACTGGTGGAAACTAATGCAATTTACGCAAATTTTGTAGCGAGAATGGCACATAATTGCGAAAATGGTGCAAAATGTGCACATAATTCTTGACGGACTGCAAAACAAGAGTAGCTTTCGCGCAGCTCGCTAACCCCGGCCTCTGGAGGCACGATGCCCGCGATGGCGCTGGTCGCTGCGGTGTCCCCCCGCCTGCCCTTTCCCCGTCCGTGAGCGACGCAGTGTTCGAAATCGGCATGCTCTCGGATCTGGGTGGCGGATGGCCCGGGAATGAAGACGCCTGCGCGCGGTGTCAGCTAACCGACGGTGAACTCCTGGTCGCGGTCGCGGATGGCGGGGGCGGGAACGGCGGTGGTGATGTGGCGAGCCGACTGGCGATCGACACGACGACCCGGTTGTACCGTGCGGGTCCACCCGGGCGGGATCCCGGCAAGTTTTTGACACAGGCGGTGCGACATGCCAACATCGCGATCCACGACGACGGGCTCGCCACTCCCGCCCTGTCGGGCATGGCCACCACGCTGACCGCCGCGATCATCCGTAGCGACTCTTTATGGGCAGTGCATGTGGGCGACACGCGCCTCTACCTGGTGCGGGGCGACTCGATTCGCTCGCTCACACGCGATCACCATGTGGCTTCCGCGCCGGTGAGGTTGCGTCTCCAGGGAGCGGAATCGGCGCGGCGCAATCCCGAGCGCTCGCCGCTCACCCGCCCGCTCGGCGCGAGCCTCGTCCCGTCGGTCGATCGGATCTCGAGCTCCATCGAGCCCGGCGATCGCATCGTGCTCTGCACCGACGGCATTCACACTCTGGTCGCAGATCAGGAAATCCTTGGGTACTGCACCGGGCAGACGGCGCGGATGGCGTGTCGCAGCGTGGTGGCCGCGGCCAAACGCCGCAATCCCACCGATAATCTCACGGTCGCGGTCGTGGCCGTGAATGACGTCTCGCACAGCGCGCCATACGGGTGGCGCTCGCGTCTTTCGAGGCTGCTCGACCTCGTCATTTGACCCTCCTCCGGGCGAGGACTACGTTTCGCGCGCTCTCTCGCTGACTAGGAACGGGCGGCCCGCGTGGACGAAGTCAAGATCGGGGCACCCGGCCACGAGTTATCAAAACCGGTCCGTGGGTGGCGCGGCCCCGGGCACACAGACCCCCCGTTAGCCTCACCCCGAAGCCTGATACCCTTCTTTCGGCGCGAGTCGCTTCAGCACGTAGTGCCCGCGCCAGCTCAATTCTTCTCGCTGTCGGAGTGTGCCGTTGCCGAATCACCATCGAATTGCACTCCCCCTTTCCGCATCGCGGAGAGGGGGCAGGGGGGTGAGGCTGAAATTCTTACAAGATTCTTACGCCTGTTTCCCTATGTCCCTCGCGAGGACTGAACGCGAGGATCCGGTGGAGCATCGAGAAGTCGCGGAGTGACTACGAGCTACACAAGGAGGAGCGGAAAGCCTACCAGCGCGGGTACTATGCCGAGAACCGGCAACGGCGGGCCGAGTACCAGCGCAATCGGCGCGCGCAGCGCGCGAGACCCGCATGCGCGCGACCGACACCTGGTTATCTCAGAACTGATACGATAGGGCGAGCCCACCCGTCAGCTGGCTCGAGCTGGTCGATCCGGGGTCGCCGAAATCGTCGTGGTTGGAATGCTCGTAGCGAATCTCGGGACGGACGAGTGCGTGCGGCCACGCCTTGATGTTGAACGTCATGGTCGCGCTGCCAATTTTTCGGTCGGGCGCGATCGGGAAGCCGAGAACGCCCGATGAGCGCACCCCGTCTTGATCATCCATGTAGTCGCCGCGCAGTGCCAGCTGCAGCTTGCCATTGAGATCGAAGACGCCCCACACGCCCGCCCCCCACCAGTGCGCGTCGCCTCCAGCCGGCGCGATCCCCTGCTCCACCCCGATATCGTACTGCAGATACACCGTGGTATTGGCGTGGGGCTTGAACGTTCCCACGAACTCGCCCCCGTAGCGCTTGTTGGTCGTGTTGCCGGCCTGTTCCGGCCCGTAGTATCCGAAGAACGCGAGTGCTACAGGATCACTGGGGGTGATGCCCAACCGTCCCATGAGCGACTTCCCGTTGTTGTTGTCCACGACGACGTCCCAGCCGTTAATGAGCCGGAACTCCGCATCGACCTTCGGGGAGAATTTGGCGTCGATTCCCAACCCCGTGTTCGTGAAGTTCGTCAGGTAGACGTATTCGTATCCGTGCGAG
>DATIWU010000158.1:0-3974 GCA_035519195.1 Gemmatimonadales bacterium | reverse complement strand
CGAGAAGCCGTGGATATGAATCGGGTGATTGCGTTTGATGTAGCGCAGCAGGTCCACGTACCACTCGAACGGGATGTACGGGTTATGACCGCCCTGCATGAGGATCTGCACGCCGCCCAGGGCTTTCAGCTCGTCGATCTTCCGCCCGATCTCCTCGAACGAAAGGACGTATCCTTCCTTGTGTTTGGGCCGGCGGTAGAACGCGCAGAACTTGCAATCGGCGACGCACACGTTCGTGTAGTTGATGTTCCGGTCGATGATGTACGTGACGGCGCGCTCGGGATGGAGCCGCCAGCGCACGCGCCGGGCTTCCTCGCCCAGCTCGAGCAGCGACGCGCGCTCGTACAGCTCGAGAGAGGACCGGAACTCGGAGGAGTGACGATCGACCGCTGTCATGCGACCTGGAGGAATCGCAGCGAGCCGTCGGGCACCATGCCGCTCGCCGCGAGGCGCCGGAAAAAGTCGGTGAGTCCCGCCAGATGCTTGTAAGTGAAGGCGTAGTCGAGTCCGGCGAGATAGCGGCGGCAGGCGGACAGCTCGACGCCCGTGGCGCGCGCGGCCGCAGCCGCGAGGGCATCGAGGTGCGTCAGCCCCCAGGCGCGCGCCGCGACGAGCCCCGCGTGCACGACTCGCACGGGCTCGGCCGGCGCATCGCGCCGCGCCGCCCAGACCGCGAATACGAACGGCAGCCCGGTCCACTGCTTCCAGGCCTCGCCCAGGTCGACGCGGTACGGATAACTCTGACGCGCGGCCAGGAGCAGCGCGGGATCGCCGATCACGAGGACCGCCTCGTGGGGCAAGCGGGCCAGCGCGTCGAGATCGTTCGCCTCGGCGCGAGCCTGGGCGAAATGCGGCCGGACGTGCCACACATCGCGGCACAGCAGCTCGAGCAAGGCGATGGATGTGCGCGAGGACGCGGTGAGCAGGACCGTCGCATCGTTCAGCTCGGTTGGCGCACGGCGGCTGAACAGGGCGACGCTCTGCACCGGTCCATCGCAGGAAATGGCGAGATCCGGCAGCAGCACGAGATCGCGCGCGTGCCGCGCGTATTCGATCGCGCTGATCACGCTCACGTCCAGCTCACCGGCCACGAGCAGGTCGTTCAGCTCGGCCGGCGTCCCGGTGACGAGCTCGGCGGGCACGGTGACCGCCCCGGAATCGATCGCCCCGTACACGGGATAGCAGTTGATGTAGCCGATCCGGCCCAGCTTCATTCGGCAGCGTCCAGGACGGGAAGCGCCGAACGGCGCCGCACGCCGCCGATCGAGCGATCGGCAAGGTGGAACGTCGGACCCCGGGGGCCTTCGGGCGGCACCGCGTTCGAGCGCGGGCCTGGCACGTAGCCTTCGAAGCTGCGCACCGTCTGGTACAGCGAGTCGCGTTCCACGGGCTCCTTGCCCGCGCCACGAATCAGTCCCACGATCTCGTCGTACGAGAGCCACATCGGCGTGGCCGCGCCGGCTTCGTGGTAGACGCGCTCGAACACCACGGTCCCCTCGAGATCGTCGCACCCGAAGGACAGCCCGATCTGCGAAATGAACGGCGTCACCATGGGCCAGTGGGTCTTCACGTGCGGGATGTTATCGAGCACGAGCCGCCCGGCCGCGAGGTTCTTGAGATCGTCCACGCCGGTCGTGGCCGTACCGGTGCGGCCCAGCGCCGCGCCCAGCTCGTTGTGATCGGGATGGTACGCGAGCGGGATATACGTAAGGAATCCGCCGGTCTCGTCCTGGAGATCCCGGAGCGCGAGCAGGTGATCCACCCGGTCCTCGAGCGTCTCGACATGTCCGTAGAGCATGGTGCAATTCGACGGTATCCCGAGCCGGTGCGCCTCGCGGTGCACCTCGAGCCACTCGGCTCCGGAGAGCTTCCGATCGGCGATCGTGGCCCGGGCAGCCGGACTGAAGACCTCCGCGCCACCTCCCGGCAGGCTCGTCACCCCGGCATCGCGCATCGCGATCAGGACGTCGCGCACGCTGGAGCGCTCGATTCGCGCGAGGTGCGCGATCTCGACCGCCGTCAGCGCCTTGATGTGCACGCCGGGGTGCCGCTGTTTCAGGCCCCGAAACAAGTCGAGGTAGTACTCGAGCCGGAGCTTGGGATGCAGGCCGCCCACGATGTGGAACTCTCGGGTGGCGTTGGCCCTCGCCGCCTCGGCTTCCGCGAAGACTTCGTCGAGACTCCGGGTGTAGGCGCCGTCTTCCTGGGGCATGCGCGCGAACGAGCAGAACACGCAGGTGTTCCGCAGCACGCAGACGTTTGTGGGATTGAGATGCTGGTTCGCGGCGAAGAATACGCGGTCGCCGTTCTTCGCCCGATTCGCCTGGTCGGCGATGGTCCCTAACCCGATGAGGTCGTTCGTCCGGAACAGGGCAATAGCCTCGTCCCGGTTGAGGCGCTCCCCTCGGCCAATTTTCTCGGCGACCGGTGTGAGCGCGGGATCAGTCGGTCCGCCCGTCCGCCCGTCCGCCCGTCCGCCGCCGTTCATGCCGCCCGTCTCACCACCAGCGTCACATTGTGGCCCCCGAAGCCGAACGAATTGGACAGGGCGACCTCCACCTCGCGTTTGACGGGGTGACCGGGTGCCGAGTCGAGATCGCAGGCGGGATCGGGGGTGAACTGGTTGATGGTGGGCGGAATGATGCCGTTCTGCACCGTCAGCGCGCAGATGCCGGCCTCGAGCGCGCCGGCCGCGCCCAGCAGGTGCCCGGTCATGGACTTGGTCGAGCCGAACACGAGCTTGCGGGCCTGCTCGCCAAATACGCGCTTCACCGCCTGAGTCTCGGCGGCGTCGCCGTACGGGGTCGACGTGCCATGGGCGTTGATGTAGGTGACCTGCTCCGGCCTGATGCCGGCGTCGCCCATGGCGAGGCGCATGGCATCCTGGGCGCCCGATCCGTCGGGTGCGGGGGCGGTGATGTGGTGCGCATCGGCGGTCATCCCGAAGCCCGCGAGCTCGGCATACACCTTGGCGCCGCGGCGGCGGGCGTGCTCTCGCTCTTCGAGAATCAGCACGGCGGCCCCGTCGCCCATGACAAATCCGTCCCGGTCCTTGTCGAACGGCCGGCTGGCCGTCTTGGGATCGTCGTTTCGCTCCGAGAGCGCGTTCATGTTGGCGAAGCTCGCGACGGCAAGGGGTGTGATCGCGGCCTCGGCCCCGCCTGCGATGATGACGTCCGCCTTGTCCTCGCGAATGAGCTGCAGCGCATCCGCGAGCGAGTGGGCCGACGAGGCACAGGCCGACACGGTGCAGTAGTTCGGTCCTTTCGCGCCGTAGCGCATGGAGATCAACGCCGCGGCGACGTTCGGCATGTACATCGGAATGAAGAACGGCGACACGCGGCTCGGGCCCTTCTCGAGCAGCGCGCGGCAGTTCTCTTCGAAGGTCGCGACCCCGCCGGTGCCGGTGCCGATCAGTACGCCCACGCGTTTCAGGTCCACCACCCCCCAGTTGCTCGTGAGGCACGCGTCGTGCACCGCTTCTTCCGCCGCCCCGATCGCGAACTGTGAGAACAGGTCGAAGCGGCGGATTTCCTTCTTGTCGAGAAACCGGGACGGATCGAATCCCTTCACCTCGCACGCGAAGCGCACGGATGACTGGACCGGATCAAACCGGGTAATGGGGCCGGCGCCCGAGCGGCCGTCGAGCAGCCCCTGCCACGTCGAGCGCGTATCGAGGCCGATCGGTGTGACGAGCCCGAGACCGCTGATCACCGCCCGGCGGGTCATGCGGCGTTATTTCCCCATCTTGTCGTGGAGGTATTGCATGGCCTGCCCCACGGTGCGGAGCTTTTCCGCTTCTTCATCGGGAATGTCGATGTCGAACTCCTTCTCGAACGCCATAACGAGCTCGACCGTGTCGAGGCTGTCCGCCCCCAGGTCTTCCATGAAGCTGGCATCAGGGGTGAGCTTGTCGCGCTCCACACCCAGCTCTTCGACGATGATGTCCTTCACCTTTTCTTCGAGCTGCTTCA
>DATIWU010000157.1:0-11084 GCA_035519195.1 Gemmatimonadales bacterium | reverse complement strand
CTCGAACAGGCACGAAGCGGAGCGCGCGGGTCGCCCGACGCCGCCGCGCGATCAAACGCATCGCCAAGAAACTTGGCTCAGCACTCGCCAAGCGCGCCGGAAGATCGAAGCGAGGGCGGCGGGCGCGACGTAAAACGGCTCGAGGGACGCGCTAGAGGGTTCCCTGCCGAAAGTCCCGTACCACGAATACAGCCCCTTCACGGCGGCCGCGGCCGGGGCGCTCGAGTTCGCCAAGCGTCTCTCGCCTCTGTGGTGGCTGTCTCGCTTCGTGCCGATCCTCGAGCCTCGAGGCGGCCTCGAGACGGACGATTCCGCAGGGGTCACGCTCGTCAAACGGCGCGCCCGGGCGGTCGAATCGTATATCGCGGCGAGCTTGGCCATTGAATCTCTTCTGATTGTCCTGGTCGTGCTGCGCCTCGTGCATGGATCTTGGTGGTGGGTCGTCATCGGGTTCGCCACGCTGAAGATCATTGAAATCGTTCAGGTGACGGTCAACGCCACCATCTTCGATCGTTTCGCCGCGAGCGCCGGCAACAAGGTGGCGTCTGTTCCCCGAATGGTGGTGCTCGCGTTCATCAACTTCGTCGAGCTGGCGGCCTGCTTCGGATTACTGTTCACGGTCAATCTGGAAAAGCTGAACGGAGCCAAGGGACCGGCAGACGCGTTCTACTACAGTGTGATTACGCAGCTCACGATCGGATACGGCGACGTGCACCCCATCGGGTATATGCGCGCGATTGCCGCGATCCATGGCTTCATCGCCATCGGATTCGTCGCCCTGGTGTTCGCGCGGCTCATGAGTGCCCTGCCCAAGATCCACTCGATGTTCGATGAACGCTGAGGGGCGAAACTCTCGGCTCGAGACCTCCGTATCCATGATGATCCCATGAACCTCGGCGGTTTCTTCTTCATGCTGCTCTGCTTCACCGGGGCGGCGGTCGTCATTGTCCTCACGATCGCGTGGGCGATGGGATACGTGAAACGGCTGCCCGCGAAGACCGGCGACGTCATTGACCAGGAGACGCTCGAGGCAATACGAGCCCGCCTTGCGGAGGTCGAGCACCATGGCGATCGACTGCTGGAACTCGAGGAGCGACTCGATTTCGTGGAGCGTGCCTTGAGTCGTGCGCGGGAGCCCGCGCCGCTGCGCAACCCCGCCGAGCAGTGAATGACGGCTGTGCGGCACTGGCGGCCTCGTGTTCTTCGAATAGAATAGGCGCGTGCTGCGGAAGGTTTTCCTCTGGCTCTCCGCGTGTGCGGGCGCCCTGGTGCTGGCGTTCGCGATCTTCGTCGCGGCACGCCAGCACCTCACGTTCGATGCGCCTTATCCACCCGTATCGGCTTCGCGGGATACCGCGGTCATCGCGCGCGGCCACTACGTCGTCCGGAACCTCGTCAATTGCGCGAGCTGTCACGGCGACACGACGCAGGTCGCCGCCGCCGCCGCGGGAAAGGACATCCCGCTCGCGGGCGGCTTCCACTGGAACATTCCGCCCGGGACCATCTACGCCCGCAATATCACGTCCGATTCGGCGACCGGGCTGGGAGCGATGTCCGATCAGGCGATTGCGCGCGCGCTGCGATATGGCGTAGGCCACGACGGGCGGGCGCTCTTGCCGTTCATGGAGGTCCAGGGACTGTCGGACCAGGATCTGGTCGCGGTCGTGTCGTACCTCCGCACCCAGGCTCCCGTGCGCAACGTCGTTCCTCCACACCACTTCACGCTGCTGGGCAAGGTCATCAACGCAACCGTGCTGTCTCACCCGGTAGGACCGAAGGCGCCGCCTCTGCAAGTCACCCCCCACGGCCCTACCGTCGAGAACGGGCGCTATCTGGTGGAGTCGGTGGCGTTGTGCTGGGCATGTCACACACAGCGCAACATGGCGACCGGTGCCCTCACCGGTCCGCGGTTCGGCGGGGCGACCGGCTTCGACCTGGCGTCCGATGGACATTCGTGGTCGCCGCCCAACATCACGAGCGACTCCGAAACCGGACGGCTTGGTCGCATGACGGAGGACGAGTTCGTACGGCGATTCCGCGCCGGCCGTTTGATCCCGGGCTCACCGATGCCGTGGCAGGGCTTCAGCCGGCTGAACGACGACGACCTGCGGGCGATCTATCACTATCTGAAGACCGTCCCACCGGTGCGCCGCGACGTGGGACCGGCATTTGTCGAGGCTCGTCGCTAGCTTAGCCGGCTATGCCAGCCAAATCCGCCCGCTCGAGAAAGAAAAAGAAAGAGAAGAAGCACGTGCGCAGGGCGAAGCGCTCCGCCCAGAGGCGCGCTCCAAAGCACGCATTCACTCCGGGCTTGTATGGCTGGATCACTCATACCGACCTGGCGAGCCAGGACCCGGCCGCCACCAAGGCGTGGTGCGTCGACGTCCTCGGCTGGACCTTCAAGCCCGCCTTCCCGGGCCCGGTGGGCGAGATCCATCTCTTCGCCTACTCCAAACAGGGCGGGGGCGCGGTGCGGCCCGCGAACGCGCCCGAGCTTCCCGGGAGCATTCCGTACGTGCACGTTCCGGATACGGCCGCCGTATTTCAGCGAGCGTTGGACGCGGGGGCCGAGGAGATGGTGTCGCCGATGCGGGTGATGGAGGGCGTCACGATAGCGATTGTGCGCGCGCCCGGCGGCGTCCCCATCGGATTATCGGGGCCGTAGCCCGTCCAGTCCCGCCGCAGCACCTGTAGCCTCTTGTCAGTCAATCAGATCCATGCACGTGATCCGGGTCGCGGAGCAATTTTCCGGCGACCGTAGCTTAGGCGCGCGCCCAGACACCTCTTACCGGAGGCATACGCATGTCTGGACTGCAGCTGATCGCCAGCTTTCTCGTGGTTACGCTTGGCTGGCAGTTCATCGCCCGCATGTTCGGGCCCCCACTCGCCAAGCTCCTGTTCCAGAACAAGGTCACGGCGCTGCAGGCTGCGGGCACGCGCTTCGCGACTGATGCGGCCCGTCAGACCTGGGCGCAGGAAGCGGGCACCCATGCGATGAACATGGCGCTGCTGCTGCTCGCGGCGGTGTGCGGCGCGATCGCGGGACTGTGCAATTTTCCGCTGATCGGATTCAGCCGCTCAGTGAACGGGTGGAGCTGGCTGCGCATCATCGCGATGTGCGGGGTGAGCTGGGCGGTTGCGCTGACGCTGCACGGCGGGTCCTACTAGAAGCGAACGCGGATATCGATCATTCATTGAAACACGACCGCGCCGCTGGGCCGAACACCCAGCGACGCGGTCTTGTGTCCTGCGCGCGCCCGGCACGATCGTCTGCCGGTGCTGAACCTGCGGCGCAGATCGCGATTCGGTCCTTGGTTAGCTACGAATCAGGCGATCGCTTGCCCATGCCAGGTCGCGCGGGGCTATATGACTAGACAAAGGATCACCTCCTTGGTTGAGTGGGATAACGGGCGTGAACAAGTGCATACTAGGGGGGCTCGATCGCCCTCGCAACCGGTGCGAGGAAGGAGAGTGCTGCGATCACGTCCAAGCTCGTAACATTTCTCGGCGCGACCGCCGGCGGCTGGCTCGGCTGGTGGCTCGGCGCCTTCGCGGGCGTGTTCACCGCATTCATTGTCAGCATTGTGGGAACGGGCATCGGCATTTATGCAGCGCGCCGAATCGCGAGCGCGCTGCTCGAATGACAGCCACGCTCGGAGTATCGATGAATGTGGGTCGCGCTCGTGTACCCGGCTCGAGTCGGGGCGAGCCCTGCCTCAGCAGCTGATCGTGCTCTTCCCCGCACAGCACGGCACGATGATCCCATTGTATCCCGCATAGCAGGTCTGCCCGTCGCCCACGTAGTTGCGGTTGGCCATGTAAATCATTCCCGAGAGTACGGCGGCGCCGATGCCGACGCTCAATGCCGTCGTCCGGCCCCGCGCCGTCACACGCTGCTCGATCGACTTCGTGTCGGTCAACAGCATTTCGCGGTACACCCCGTCCACGAACCCCGCGAGCGTGTCGCCCGTGACGTGTGGTGCGCTGATAATGATCGTGCTGTAGTCGGTTCGCGTGACCCACACCCGGTCGATGCTGGTCGAGGTCAGGTCGCCTGCCGCCACCGGCCGCATGGTGTGGCAGGCGGGGACCGCAACCGAGATCCAGACGACCGTTACGAATACACGGAAAGAGACGGGAAGCGGTTTCAGCATGCCACCGTGCTTTGCCCTGCGCAACACGGGACCGTCACGGCGTCGATGCCGTAGTTGCACGTCTTCCCGTCCCCTACGTAGCTGCGGTTGGCCATGTAGATCATGCCCGTCAGCGTGACCGCGCCGATGGACACGCCGAGCACGGTGGTTTTGCCGGCCGCGAACACCCGCTCCTGGAGATTTCGCGTGTCGGCCAGCGGCATCTCGCGATACTGGCCCTCGACGAAGCCGGCCAGCGTATCGCCGAACAATCGCGGGGCGCTCATGATGACCGTGTTCTGGTCCGTTTGGGTCACCCACACGCGATTCACCTCGTCGGACTCGATCTGACTCGCGTCCAGGTGGCGCCAGGTGTGGCACGCGCCCAAGGCGAACATCAATGCCATCATCGCGATCGCGGCAAGCGACCGTACCGGCCTGCCAGAATGGATCATCGTTGCCTGTTCCAATGGTCAACCAACAAGATTCCTCGAACGGCGCGCGCTCGCAACCCTGGCGCTACCCGCTTGCGGGCCAGCCGCCCGAATGAGAGTATGACATTATAGTAGGAACTGCGGTACATGCTCCCCGGAGGTCAGTATGCGCGCCCCTCGTCTCGCCGGTCCTGTCGCGATTTTGTTCGGTTTGGGCGTCGTATTCGCTGCGGCGCACGCCGGTTCCGTCAAGAAGAAGGACCCCGGCGTGATTCGCGCTCAAGCGCACCTGGACAGCGTGCTGTCCGAGCTTGTGACGCGCGACGTCCAGAGCCTGACGTTGGCACAGCGCGCGCGGCGCGCCCGTCTCCTCTCGGCACTGCGCGGGTATCGAGACCGAGGGTTGTTTCCGCACAACTACGACTACGCGGATCCCACGCCGTATTTCGTCGATCGGAAGACCGGGACCCTGTGCGCCGTGGGCCATCTCCTGGCGCTCACCGGGCGCAGCGACATCGTGCGCCGAGTGCGCCGTGCGAACAACAACGCATACGTTGCCCAGCTCGCCGGAGACACGGCGTTCAGGGGTTGGCTCGACCTGAACGGCTTGACACTGGCTGAGGCGGCACGCATTCAGATTGTCTATGTCGCGGACCCCAATCCCCCCTCGCACACGATGAAGATGACCAATGTCGCGTTGCGCGGCCTTACCTATGGCTCCGCTGTAACCTCCCTGGTGACGAGCGCCTGGAACGCAACGGTCAACTCGGATGGCCAGCGGCTCGGGATCGTGAAGATCGGCATGGCGTCGGGCGTCGTCTCGACAGCGGTGGGCATCGCTCTATTCCTGCAGCCTGCCGCCCCGCGATCGCTGGCGTCATTTTCGGCGGGGGTGGGTGGCTTGAGTATCATGTTCGCGTCGTACGCACTGATGGGGCATCACGACAACGTGGTCGCGCGCCGCAAGGCAGAACAGCGGAAGACGGCATTCGAGGCGAGTCTGGTCCCGTTGCTCGCGTTGCACGGCGCCCCGGGACTCGAGCTTTCCGTTCGATTCTGACGCTCCTGGCGGAGGAGATCGCCACTTCGCCGTTCGCGAACTGGGACAACTTTTATGTGATCGTGGGCTCCTCGGCCGCGGCCCTCACGGGGCTGCAGTTCGTGGTGCTCACGTTGATCGCGCAGTCCCCGCGCGCCGGCGGAATCGGGGAGATCGCCGCCTTCGGCACGCCTACCGTCGTGCATTTCTGCGCGGTTCTGCTCATCGCCGCGATCGTGACCGCTCCCTGGTCGGATCTCGGGCGAGCGAATCTCGCGTTGGACATTACTGGTGTGGCGGGGATCGTCTACACCATCATCGTGCTCCGACGCGCGCTGCGACCACTCAACTACAAGCCCGTGTTCGAAGACTGGCTGTGGCATACGATTCTGCCCCTCCTCGCCTACACCTCGATGTTCGTCGCGGCCATTACGTTTCGGCGGCACGCGCCCGAATCGTTGTTCGTGTTGGCCGGCGCCGCCCTCTTGCTCCTGTTTATCGGGATTCACAACGCCTGGGACACGGTCACGTACATCACTGTGGCATGGTTGCGACGGTCGGAGGATCAGGACAAGCCGAAGTCGTGATCTAGGGGTGCAGAATCCCAGCCACCGCATGCGTGGAACCAAAGTTAAGTTTCGCATCCACCATGACCACTCACACCGATCCAGCGGCGGCTGACTGCTTCGAGTGCATCGACTCGGCCGAAGTCGAGGCACGTCGCTACGGTACGACGGCGGTCGTCACCGTCAGATCACTATGAAAATTCTCTCCATTCACGTGGGCCGGCCCCGCGAAATCCCCTGGGAAGGCAAGACGGTCCTGACCTCCATTTTCAAACATCCCGTCCCCGGTCCGGTAGCAGTCCGCGCGACCAATCTGGATGGCGATGAGCAATCCGATCTCTCGGTGCACGGCGGGAAGGCGAAGGCGGTATACGTGTATCCGTCGGAGCACTACGCCTGGTGGCGGCGGGAGTTGCCGGGCGTGGATTTCACGTGGGGAGTCTTCGGCGAAAATCTTACCGTGACGGGGCTGCTCGAGACCGCGGTGCACGTTGGAGACCGGCTGCGGGCCGGATCGGCCGAGTTCGTCGTCACGCAGCCCCGCATGCCGTGCTACAAGCTCGGCATCCGCTTCAACGATCCGGGCATGGTGCAGCGGTTTCAGGACAGCGGGCGCAACGGCTTTTATCTCGCCGTCGAGCAGGAAGGAAGTGTCCGCGTGGGGGACTCGATAGAGATCATGGCGCGCGATCCTCACGGGATGTCGGTCGCGCTCGTCGCGGAGCTGTACACGTCGCAGCATGCCGACCCCGAGCTGCTGCAACGCGTCAGCGAGCTTCCGGCCCTTCCTGAGCGCTGGCGCGAACGGTTCCGCGCCAGAGTACCCCGCGTCTCGTGAGCGGCGCAGCCGACAAACTGCGCGCGCTGCTCGCGGCGTATGCCGAGCGCGCGGAATCGCACGAGACCGGAGGCCGTGGTCACGATGCCGCCGACCGCAAGCGTCAGGCGTGCGCCGAGTCGCTGCGTCGTGTCGTGCGTCCGGTCCTCGAGGAGTTCACGGCGGAGCTGAAGACCGCGGGACACGAGGCCTCGACCCGTGACAACACGACCCGGGACGATGCCTACCCGAGCGTCGCCCTGTCCTTCACGCCAAAACCCACGGGCCCCGACGGCGCTCGGAAGGCGCTCGCCTCCGCGCTGCTGTTCAAGTACGACCCACGCCGTGGCATTCTCGTGCAGCGCGACATCAAGCCGTCCCCCAGCAAGCTGCGGACGGTGACGGGAGCCGGCGACCGGCTGGGGACGATCGGAATCGAGGCCGTCTCGCGGGCCTGGGTCGAGCAGAAGGCGCTGACGTTCGTCGAAGATGTCCTGAAGGCGAACTAGATGCGCCCGCGTCACCCCGAATTCCACCGAGTGACCCGCATCGGCTGGCTCCGCGCCGCGGTGCTGGGGGCGAACGATGGCATCCTGTCCACGGCCAGCGTCGTACTGGGCGTCGCCGCCGCGCACGGCTCCCGGAGCGGCGTGCTCGTGGCCTGCGTGGCCGCGCTGGTCGGCGGCGCCATGTCCATGGCCGCGGGGGAGTACGTCTCCGTCAGTTCCCAGGCCGACACCGAGCGCGCCGATCTCGAACGCGAACGGCGCGAGCTCGCGAGCGCGGGAGCCGCCGAGCGGGAGGAGTTGGCCGGCATTTACCGCAAGCGCGGACTCACACCCGCGCTGGCCGCCGAGGTCGCGCAGCAGCTGATGCGGCATGATGCGCTGGCCGCCCACGCGCGTGACGAGCTGGGCATTGCCCCTGACATGCAGGCGCGTCCCGTCCAGGCCGCGTTCGCCTCTGCCGCGAGCTTCGCCACAGGCGCGGCGCTGCCGCTGCTCGTGGTGAGCGTCACGCCGCTCGAGCGGCTCGTCCCCGTGATCGTCCTGTCCACTCTGCTCTCACTCGCGGTTCTGGGCGCGGTCGCGGCGCGAACCGGCGGGGCACCGGTGCTCGCCGGCGCGACGCGCGTGGTTGTATGGGGCGCACTCGCGATGGCGGTCACCGCGGGCATCGGAACACTCGTCGGTGTTCGGCCCTGATGGGTGCACGATTCTAGTCGCGTCCGTCGCCGCCGCGCTCGGCTGGGCGCTCGGCCCCCCCGGTTACTGGTGTACGGCAACGCTGCTCAACCGCGTTAATCCGGGCCGCCGGGTTCCGCTTTCGATCCGCACCAAGACCGTCCTCGAGCGTTGCTACCGGCCCGCTTTTCCCGACGTAGACCTGGAGCGCGTCCGATTGCGGTGCGGCGCGCGTTTTCCCGGGGTGCCGATCCGTCCGGCGGGCATGACCCTCGAATACACGATCTTCCTGCGGCAGCCGGCGTTCCCGGAATGCGAACCGGGCGCCATGCTGTTGCTGCTGCACGAGCTGGTGCACGTTGCGCAGTTCGTGCGTGGCACGAGAAAGGGCTTCGCGCGCGAGTATGCCAGCGGGTTGGTGCGGTACCTGAGCTACTACGCCCATCCACTCGAGCGTGAGGCCCGGGCGTTCACCGAGTCCCGCGCGGCCGATGTGAGCCAGGCCCTTGCCGAGGTATGCGGTGACACCGACATAATCGGCTAATGCGGCCCGGACTGCTGCTCAAGAACCTGCTCTTCACGCTCCTCGTCCCCGGTACTGTCGCCGTATACGTGCCGTACGTCATGGGTGCGCGATACGGGTCGCTGGCGGCACTCGGCTGGCCCCGATTCCTCATGGCGGCGCCGTTCTTCCTGCTGGGCGCCGCGTTGTACGGCTGGTGCGTATGGGATTTCGCGACGCTTGGCCGGGGCACGCCCGCGCCGATCGATCCTCCGCGAGAGCTCGTGGCGCACGGCCCCTACCGCTACGTCCGCAATCCGATGTACCTCGCCGTCCTGTGTGTGATTCTGGCGTGGGTCGTGCTCGCGCCCTCGAGGCCCGTGGCCCTGTATGGTCTCGTGGTCGCGCTGGCGATGCACACGTTCGTCCTGCTGGTGGAGGAGCCACAGCTGCAGCGTCGATTCGGGGCGGCCTACGACATGTATCGCCGCAAGGTGCGGCGCTGGATGCCCGGTCGCGCCCGGCGGCTCAGCCGGCGCGAGCTCGCGGAGCGCGATTTCGGGCTACCGGCCTGGGCGGAGGTTGGCCGGCGGCGGCGCGAGCACATCGAGCGCGTCGCCGCGCTGCTCCTCGACTGGGCCGAGCGGATGGACATCTCGGACGCCGAGCGCGACCGCTGGCTCAAGGCCGCCTGGTTGCACGACGCGCTGCGCGACGCGCGGCTGGCCCAGAAGGTCACGCATGGTGGGGCCGCCGCCGATCGCGCCGCGCAGGATGGCGAGAAGGATCAGGGCGTGCTCGACGCGATCCGGTATCACAGCACCGGATTCGCCGGGTGGGACGAAGTGGGCAAGATGTTGTATCTCGCGGATTATCTCGAGCCGGGCCGCAGGCGGAACGGTAAGGAGCGTTCGCGCCTCGCGGATCGGGTTCCCAGGCAGCGGGACCGCATTCTCCGAAAAATCGTGGCCTACGAAATCCGGTGGCGCGTACGGAAGGGGCGCCCGGTGCACCCGCTCACGATCGAGTTCTGGAACGCGCTGTCGCGCGACTGACGCTTACTGCGGGACCACCGTCGCGCGTTTGATGTAGTCGAGCTTTGGAAAATCGTGCTTCAGGTACGCGTTCCCCTCCGTCCAGATCCGTTCCTGGTCCGGACCTCGCCCCTCCGGCGCGCCTTCACCGTATCCCGAGAACAGCCGGTCCACCACGTCCATCCCCTGGACCACTTCTCCAAACGGCGCGAATCCCTGTCCATCGAGCATGCTGTTGTTGCCGTAATTGATGAACACCTGCGCGGTGCGTGTGTTCGGACCCGCCGTGGCAAAGCTCACCATCCCGCGGGTATTGCTCTGACGCACGGGATCGTCCGGGAGCCGCCGGACGCTCCATAACCCCCACACATGGGGATCCCCGTTGATGCCGAACTGCGCCATGAACCCGGGAATCACGCGGAAGAATCGCGCCGCGTCGTAATATCCCGAATGCACCAGCTCGTAGAACCGATCGGCGCCGAGCGGGGCCCAGTCGCGATGCACCTGAATGACGAACGTGCCCGCACTCGTCTCGAAGCGTGCACTGTACACAGGTGGCGCGGCTGCCGTCGTCGCGGCGGCAGGCGGTGCCGCGGGGGTCGAGTCGACAGGGTTCGCCGCGGCCTGCGAGGCCCCACCCTGGCGGGTCCCGCGACACCCAAGGAACGCGCAAGCCGATAACCCGAACGCAATGGAGAATTTTCCGAATGGCATGGTGATCAGTTATTCCGGTGGTGTGGTGGGCCCGGGCGCGAGGATGGTCTGTGTGATCGCCCCGGCGCGGGCATTGAGGGTATGCGAGCGCAGTGTATGTGAACCACTCGATCCTTGAACCGCGACATTCCCCGCGGGGAGATTGAGCAGGTAGGCCAGCCCATCCACGTCAGTCGCGCTGGCTGACGACTGCGGCTCGCCGCCCGAGTTGTAGCGGGTGGCGCCCGCCGCGGGATTCGACGACACCGTCGCCCCAGCGAGCACCTTTCCGGTGCAGTCCACGACGGTCAACACGACGAGCCCGTTCGTGGACGACAGAGTAATGCCGGCGGCGTTTGCCAGCGCGGTCAATTCGAACGGATTCAGGAGAACGATCTTGGCCCCCGCGAAACTCGCCACGAGTGGGGCAGAGGGATACAGGTACGTCGTGTCGTAGTTTGCCTTGTCGACCCGGAGGTACCCATCGAGCGGGACTCCGCCCGTGGTGACGGAGATCGTGTAGCTGCCGTCCGCGGCCGTCGTAGTCGTCGCGAGTGCACTCGTGTCCCCGGTACGGAACGCTTTCAGCGTTGCACCAGGTACCCCCGCCGGTCCACCAAACGTGATCTCGGTAACCGTACCAGAGACGCTCACCACGGTCGCCGCGGTCGCCGGCAGTGCC
>DATIWU010000156.1:0-23593 GCA_035519195.1 Gemmatimonadales bacterium | reverse complement strand
AACGATCGACGAGATCGCGAACGAAATCCGGCGCCTCGTGGGCCGATGATCACGATCAAGTCTCCGCGCGAGATCGACACCATGGCGGCCGCCGGCCGGATCGTGGCGCAAACGCTTGCCGAGGTTGCCCGGCACGTGCGCCCCGGCGTGTCTACCGAGGAGCTGGATCAGCTCGCCGAACAGTTCATTCGCAGCCACCCCGGCGCCCGCCCGTCCTTCAAGGGGTTGTACGACTTTCCCGCCACCCTGTGCACCTCGATCAACTCGGAGGTCGTCCATGGGATCCCGTCGCCGAAGCGGATCCTGCGCGACGGCGATCTCCTGAGCGTAGACGTCGGTGTCTGGCTCGACGGTCTCCATGCGGATTCCGCCGCGACATTCCCGGTCGTGCACGCGACGGCCGAGGCGGAGCGACTGCTGGAAACGACCAAGGGCGCGCTGGCCGCCGGAGTGGCCGAGGCGCGGGCGGGGAATCACGTCGGGGATATCGGGCACGCCGTGCAACAGGTTGCGGAGAACGCGGGCTACTCGGTGGTTCGTGAGCTCGTGGGTCACGGCATCGGCTCGAGCTTCCACGAGGAGCCGCAGATTCCGAATTACGGCAAGCCACGCCGGGGCCCTCGGCTGGTACCGGGAATGACGATCGCAATCGAGCCGATGCTCAACGTCGGCGGCCCCGAGATCCGCACGCTCGACGACAAGTGGACCGTCGTGACGGAAGATGGCTCGCTCTCGGCGCACTTCGAGCACACGGTCGCGATTCTCGATGGTGGCGGACCACCGCGAATCCTCACGACCGCGGAAGGCGGGGACGGAGCGCGATGACTCGGGCGGCCTAGCTGCCTGACGGCGGCCGTGTGTTCACCCTGGGGCAAGAAGTGCGCCGCGTTCGAGTTGCACCATTTCGTGAAGCAGGGCATTGCCCGCCTCGGGCGCGGAGAGCGCCTGCACGTTGGCGCGCACGTTTTCGATGGCGCCCAACAGAGCCGCACGCGCGAGGGCCGATGCCACGCGCCCGTCGGAACGGGCATTCGTGTTCCCGATGGCCGTGATCTCGTGCGCCAACGCGGCGAGGCGAGCCGCGCCACGGGCGAGCGCCAGCGGCGGTTCGGCCGCCTGACGCAGGGCGCGGTCGATCTGCTGGGCCCGCGACGGGTCGTCCTTGGGAACCGCGAACGCGGCAATGACGTCGTTATACGCGGCCGCATCCTGGTCCACGAGCAGTCGCATCGCCTGACGGATCGATTCGGCCTCCGCGGCAATCGCTGCGGCCCGATCGCTCACGTCAGCGTACGCCTTCCGGCCGATCGTCAATCGCGCCACCATGACGACGAGGGCGGCGGCCATGGCTCCCGCGAGCGCGGCCGCGCTGCCGCCTCCCGGCGTCGGAGTGCGAGCGGCGAGCGACTCGAGCCAGCTGTCCAGCGTGGGCGCGCTCCCGTTCTCGGCGTGTGCCCGGATCTTCGCCTCGAGCACGTGCTCGACGGCGTCGGGCACGTGAAGATGCCCGGCGCCGGCATCGAGCAGCGCGCGCTCGGGAATGAGCCCCACGATTTCACCGCGTCTGACGGTCGTGCCGTGCCGCGCGGCCTCGCGGGCCACGGCATCGAATACCGTCGCCGGCGACGTCTGATGCAAATCGAGCAGGTTCATGGAAACCTGCGCTTGGCCATTGACGTCGAACCCGCTTGCCTGCACCGCGGGCAGACCGCCGCTCGATGTCCGAATCGTTTTCGCGATCGCCTTGGCGATCGCGATATCCCGGGTCTCGAGATAGATGTTGAAGGCGACAAGAGATGGTCGCGCGCCGATGGCTGTCGCTCCGGCGCTCGGATGGATCCGCCGGGGACCGAAATCCGGATCGGCCGCGGGGTCGGTTCCGATCCGCTCCCGCAAGCCTTCGAACTCGCCTTTCCTGATGGCCGGCAGGCTCGCTCGGTCCGGCCGGGTCGCGGCGGCCGCGTACAGGAAGACGGGGATCAGGAGCTCGTTCCCCACGCGCTCGCCGAGCTGCCGCGCGAGGCGAATGCAATCGTCCAGCGTGGTTCCGCCCACCTCGAGCGGAACAAACGGGACGACGTCGGTCGCTCCCATCCTGGGATGCTCACCCTTGTGCGTGCGCAAATCGATGCGTTCAAGGGCGACGCGCATGCAGCGAAACGCCGCCTCGACGGCAGGCTCTGGCGGCGCAACGAACGTGAATACCGAGCGATTGTGGGACGCATCCGACTGCACATCGAGCACGTGCACCCGCGGCACGGAATCGAGCGCGGCTCGAATCGCGGCGATCACGACCGGGTCGCGTCCTTCCGAAAAATTCGGCACGCACTCTACCAGCCGGCTGCTCATCAGCTCTCCCGTACGACCTCGAGCAACCAGCGGTGCAGCGCCGGATTGCCCGCGATGATCGGGCCGCCTTGCAGGACATCCGGCGAGCCTCGCGTGTCGGTCACAACGCCGCCCGCCTCGCGGATCAGCACGACCCCGGCCGCCACATCCCAGGGCGACAACGTGAGTTCCCAGAACGCATCGAGCCGTCCGGCGGCGACATCGGCGAGATCGAGCGCGGCCGAACCGGCCCGTCTGATCCCGCTCGACGCGCGGACGACGGCGCGGAACTGGAGGATGTACCGCTCGAGATCATCCACGTGCTTGAACGGGAATCCCGTCCCAATCAGCGCGAGACCGGGATCGGACACGGAGGAGACACTGAGCCGGTGCTCACCGATCCATGCGCCCCCGCCGACGGATCCGCGAAACACCGTATCGCGGGTGACATCGTGAATCACGCCCACCGCGAGCGCCCCCCGGAACAGGCAGCCGATCGAGACGGCATATTGAGGGTAGCCATGCAGATAGTTCGTCGTGCCGTCGAGCGGATCCACGATCCAGACGACTTCGCCTTCGCGCGCGGCACCGGGCGACAACTCCTCACCGACGATCTGCGAGCCGGGAACGTCCTGGGTCAGCGTCTCCGCGATGAGCTGCTCGGCGCCGCGGTCGGCTTCGGAAACGAAATCATGCCATCCCTTCTCCGTCCACGCCCCTTGGGCGGGCGGCGTCGTACCGCGCAAGAACCGCGCGGCGCGGTCGGCGGCGTGGATGGCGCTATCGAGTAAGTCTTTGATTTCTCGCACCTTGCGGCACCCCACCCCAGGTTCGTAGCTTGTCAGCCCATGGCGCGCGTCTTCTCGGGAATCCAGCCGTCCGGCGAACTCCACATCGGCAACTACCTCGGCGCTGTTCAGAACTGGGTCAAGCTCCAATCACAGCATGACTGCTTCTTCTGCGTAGTCGACCTGCACGCGATCACGCAACCGTATGACGCCGGAACCCTGGCCCAGCGGACGCTGGACATGTCCGTGGGCCTGCTCGGGGCAGGGCTGGATCCTGAGCGGTGCGTGCTGTTCGTCCAGTCGCATGTTCCCGAGCATACCGAGTTGAACTGGTTGCTGATGACGATCACGCCCCTGGGGGAGCTCGAGCGCCAAACGCAATTCAAGGACAAGGCCCAGCGTCAGGAAAGCGTTCCCGCGGGTCTCCTGAACTATCCGGTGCTTCAGGCGGCCGACGTCCTGCTGTATCGCGCGACGCTCGTACCGGTCGGCGAGGATCAGCTCCAGCATCTCGAGCTGATGCGCGAGATCGCCCGCCGCTGGAACAGCCGTTTCGGCGATGGATTCAGTTTTCCCGAGCCGCAGGCACTGCTGACCACTGCCAAGCGCGTGCTCGGCCTCGACGGCCAGGCCAAGATGTCCAAGAGTCTTGGGAATACGATCGGTCTGTTCGAATCTCCCGAAGCGATCTGGGAAAAGCTCAGGCCCGCCGCCACCGACCCCGCCCGGGTTACGCGCAAGGATCCCGGGAATCCCGACGTGTGCAATATCTATACGATGCACCAGGGATTCTCGCCCCCCGAAACACAGACGCTGGTGGTGCACAACTGCCGGACGGCCGGGTGGGGCTGCCTCGATTGCAAGCGGGTGCTCGCGGACAATATGATAGCCACGCTTCGCCCCATGCGCGAACGCGCGGCGGAGCTGCGGAGCGCGCCCGGCCGCGTGTCATCCATGCTCCGCGCCGGGGCGGCGAAAGCGCGCGCGCTGGCGCTGGAGACCGTTGCCAGTGTCCGTGACCGCATGGGCTTTCTCGAGGGCGCTCGAGGCGGGGGTGACTGATGGACGAACCCAAGGCACGCTCGTCACGAGCGAGCGGACAGACCACCGGCACGGGCGGCGGGTTCGAGAAGATCATTCGAGCCGCCGTCGATCGCGGCGCTTCCGACCTGCACATCAAGGCGGGCGACGTGTTTCGTGCCCGGATCGATGGCAAGCTTGTCCCGCTCACGAAACAGCGCCTCACCCCGGAGCAAACGCGAGCCATCGCCCTGCGATTCATTCCCAATGAACAGGACCGCTCCCGGATCGACGCGCTGCGTGACTACGATTGTTCCTGGGGCATGCCCGGCGTAGGGCGGTTCCGCATCAATATTCTGCGGCAGCGCTCGTCCTTCATGATCGTCATGCGGGTGATTCCCTTCGACATCCCGTCGATCGAGTCGCTCCGGTTGCCGGACATCCTGCGCAGCGTTGCTGCGGCGGAGCGGGGCCTAGTGCTCGTCACGGGCCCGGCGGGATCGGGGAAGAGCTCGACCATGGCCGCGATGGTGCACCACATCAACGAGAATCAGCAGCGGCACATCGTCACGCTCGAGAATCCGATCGAGTTTCTGCACCGCGACATCAATTCCTCGGTCACGCAGCGGGAAATCGGCGTTGATACGGACGACTACCGCCGGGGACTGCGCGCCGCGCTGCGTCAGGACCCCGATGTAATCCTGATCGCCGATCTCCGTGACCTCACCGTGCTCGATACGGCGCTCAAGGCGGCGGAGACGGGTCACCTCGTGATTTCGGCGCTCGATACGCCGGACAGCGCCACGACGGTCGCGCGGCTCGTAGACATGTTCCCCGCGGCCGAGCAGGAAGGAGCCATGCTGCGCATTGCGGAGGCGCTCCACGCGGTCGTGTCGCAGCGCCTGCTTCCGCGCATCGATGGCCAGGGACGGGTCGTGGCGGTCGAGGTATTGATCTGCACCGGCACGGCGCGGGAGATGATTCGTGACCCCAAGCGCGCGCCCGATCTGCCCGCGTATATCCGCGGCTCACGGGAGCGGTATGGGATGCAAACCCTCGACCAGCATCTCGTGGAGCTCGTCGCGAACGGTCTCGTGGCCCACGAGGCGGCGATCGCGACCGCCGTGGACGCGGGCGAGCTCGAGCGCCAGACGCGCGGGATCAGGCGTCCCGCCGGGCCTCCCGCGCAGGACGCGAGGGCCAACCGCGTCACCCCCATTCCCGACGATCTCTCGAGCATTCTGCCGGACACGTGAGTGACTTGCGGCGACTGTTTGCTGAAGTCGCCGTACCCCGCCGCACCGGATCGAATGCCCATGCCCGCGTGCGCGCGGCGTTGACGCGCGAGCTGCGGCAACGGGGTTTCGTCGTCCTCGAGCACCAGTTTTCCGTGCAGCCGCCTGGGCGGCTCCGAGGCCCGTACCTGGCGGGCGGGATGCTCGCCGGGACCACCGCCGCGGTTGCCGTGCTCGCCGCCCTGCCGCCGCCCAATCCGTCGGCACCGCTCGCGATCGCGCTTGGTCTCGTGCTGCTGCTCTGGCTCGCCGCGCTCATCCGGAGCTCGAGTCACCCACCGCTCCCAGGGGTCAATCTGATTGCCGTGCGGCCGCAGACGCGGGTCAAGGTCTGGCTTGCGGCGCACTACGACTCGAAGGGTCAGCCCATCTCGATGTTCACCCGGATCGCCGCCGGCGGGCTCGCGCTGCTCGGAGTGGGCGCGCTCGGCGTGCTCGCCGCCACACGGCTCGGCGGCACGGTGTGGCACGCGCCGGCCGCCGCGCTCGTCGCGATTCCCGGAATCGTCGGCGGAGTGCTGCTGCTCGGGAATCGGGTGACCGACGCCTCGCCCGGCGCGCTCGACAACGCCACCGCGCTCATCACTGTGCTCTCGATCATCGATCAGCTGCCACCCGAGACGCCCGTCGGTGTGTTGCTGCCGGACGCCGAGGAGTTCGGACTGCTTGGGGCCCGGGCGCTCGTGAAGGAACGGGCCAACCTGCTCGCGGGGACGACCGTCCTCAATTTCGACGGCATCGATGACCGCGGATCGACCATCTGCCTGATGCATCGTGCCGGGCCCGTGTCGGAAGCGGTCGCGCGGTCGCTTGGCGCGAAACGCCGCAGGCTGCTGCCGGTGGTCGTGGACGGCTGGGAGCTCGCCCGGAGTGCCGCGGAGTGCGTCACCATCATGCGGGGCGATTGGCGGACCACCCTGCTCGTGCATACGCCGCGGGATGAAGCCAGCCGGTTTACGCTCGCTGGCAGCGCCGCGGTGGCCTCGGGAGTCGCGCGGGAGTTGAGCAAGGTGTTTTTGCGTTGACGATCCCCGACAGAGCCTCTAGGTTTCTCGCTGGATCCATCCCCCATGTGCCTCCGTCCCTCTAGCCTGCCGGGCGGGGGCGTTTTCATGGAGTACTATGTTCGGACCAAAAAGCCATTGTGTCGTGATCGTCGGCGCCCAATGGGGTGACGAGGGCAAGGGCAAGATCGTCGACGTGCTCGCCGAGCGCGCCGACCTCGTGGTCCGTTACCAGGGCGGCGCCAACGCGGGCCACACGGTGGATACGGGCGCCGGCGAGTTCGTTCTGCACCAGATTCCGTCTGGCATCATTCAGGGCGCGGTGTGCATCGTCGGGAACGGAGTCGTGCTCGATCCCGAGACGTTTTTCACCGAGCTCGATGCCCTGACCTCCCGGGGGGTGCGTACCGAGCAGAAGCTGTTCGTCTCGGATCGCGCGCACCTGACGCTTCCCTATCACAAGCTCCTCGACCGGGCCCGCGAGCGGCGGGAGCAGATCGGAACCACCGGCCGCGGCATCGGACCGACGTACGAAGACAAGTACGGGCGCCGCGGCATTCGGGTGGCGGACCTGCGAAACCTCGAACGCGCACACGAGCTGGTCTGCGCGCGCGTCGAAGCCGCGAATCAATTCCTCTCGCTGCTCGGCTCTCCCGAGCAGGCGGACGTTCACGAACATCTCGAGCTGCTGGAACGACTCGCCCCGCGGCTGTTGCCGATCGCGGTGGACGCGGGCCGGGTGGTATACGAGGCGCTGCAACGAGCCGAAGCCGTTCTGCTCGAAGGGGCGCAGGGCGCGTTGCTCGACGTTGATCATGGCACGTACCCCTACGTCACCTCGTCGAACACGACGGCCGGCGGAGCCGCGGTTGGAGCCGGGATCGGCCCGACCGCGATCGATGCGGTAGTGGGCGTGGTGAAGGCGTACACGACGCGAGTGGGGAATGGACCGCTCCCCACCGAAGCAGACGCCACCCTCGCGGCGCGTATTCGGGAGCTCGGCGGAGAGTATGGAGCCACGACAGGGCGTCCCCGCCGCTGTGGCTGGTTCGATGCGGTGGTGGTGCGCTATGCGGTCCGGGTCAATGGACTGACGGGACTCGCCGTCACCAAGCTCGACGTGCTCGACACGTTTGCCGAGATTCCAGTGTGCGTCGGCTACGTCCTTGATGGGGAAGCCGTAGACAGCATGCCGGCGGAGGTCGAGCGCCTGAGCCGCGTCCGGCCGGTGTACGAAACCTTGCCCGGCTGGCAGCGCCCGCTCTCAACGGTGCGGCGGCTCGCGGACCTGCCCTCCGCCGCGCGCGCGTACCTGGATCGCCTGCAGGACCTGGCCCACGCGCCCATCCGGTATGTGAGTGTCGGGACGCGGCGAGACCAGATCGTCGAAGTGGCATAGTAGGGATGGGGGAAGGGGGAAGCGGGAAGGGGATGATTGATCTCGCTGTTGTCGGTGCTGGACCCTGTGGACTTGCCGTTGGCGCTGCCGCCAAACGCGCGGGACTCACCGCGAGCCTGTTCGACAAAGGCCCCGTCGTCTCCAGTCTGATGCGCTATCCGGTCTACATGTCATTCTTTTCGACCGCCGAGAAGCTCGAGATCGCCGGCGTACCCTTCGTTACGTCCGGAGAGAAACCCACGCGACGCGAGGCGCTCACCTATTACCGCAAGGTGGCGGAATACTTCGAGCTGGACGTCCGGCAGTACCATGAAGTACGTGGGGTGCGGCGCGCGGCCGGAGCATTCGAGGTGGAAGCAAGCCACCCGCACTCGGCCGAGCCCGAGATTCTGAAGGCACGCCATGTCGCGTACGCCACCGGGTACTTCGAGAATCCCAACCTGCTCCGTGTCCCAGGCGAGAGCCTGCCGCACGTTTCCCATTTTTTCACGGAAGCGCATCCCTACTGGCGGCAACGTGTCGTGATTGTGGGAGGAAGCAACAGTGCCGTCGAGGCGGCGCTCGAGCTGCATCGCGTCGGCGCGCGCTCTACCATCGTGCATTTCCTCGGGCAGTTCGATGCCAACGTAAAGCCGTGGATCCTTCCCGACATCACGAATCGGATCAAGGACGGCAGTGTCGCGGTCCGGCTTGGTTACCGGGTCAGCGAAATCACGCCGTCGAGCGTGGTGATCCGATCCGAGAGCGATGGCTCGACCGACGTGCTCGAGACGGATTTCGTGCTGGCGCTGACGGGCTACCGCGCCGACCAGGCGGTGCTGCGACGCATGGGCGTGCGGGTGGATGACGTCACGGGCATTCCTACCCACGACCCGCAGTCGATGGAAACCAACGTCCCCGGCGTATATATCGCCGGCGTGCTGGCGGCGGGGTTCAACGCCAACCGCATCTTCATCGAGAACGGCCGATTGCATGGCGATCTGATTTGCGCGCATATAAAAGCAAAACCCCCCAAGGTTGCCCCCAGGGGGTGATCGCCTGCCCAACATCGTGCGCCCTAGAACCCGATGCGAGCGAGACGAAGTGTTGCTCGTGGGGCGAAAACGAACGCGGCCCCGCGCTCTGGTTCCAGGACGTAGGGCCGCTGCCGTCTCTGGCAGCCGGGCTGTCTCGATGAACCCGAGACCCCTTTGCTTTGCGCCCCGCCGTCACCGACGGTTTGCCCTGGACAGAGATTCGCTGGCCACGGGGGAAGGCAAAGCCAGTGCCAGAAACGTAAGTACCGTCACATCAATGACATGACTCTGAAGCACAGCGCTGCGCGTTCTAGCATTTCGCGGCATTCGCCGCGTTGTGCAAAATGAGGCCGGTCGTGCTCGCCGCCGCGGCGGCATTCAAAGGCACGTTTGGGCCGCGGGAGGTTACCGAGGCCCTCGCGCGAGGCGTTCGTCGCGCCCTGCCTGAGAGCGTCGTGCTGCAATGCCCTATCTCCGATGGCGGGGACGGCCTGCTCGATGCAGTGCTCGAAGCCGAGTCGACACGCGAGCGGGTGCAGGTGACTGGGCCGCTCGGTTCTCCGGTCACGGCGACGCTGGGCTGGATCGACGGCGAGACCGCGATTTTCGAGAGCGCCACGGCGGCCGGCATCGCCCTCCTCGGGGCGGACCAGTTCGATCCGCTGCACACCACGACGCGCGGCGTGGGCGAGTTGCTCTGGGAAGCCATGAACCGCGGCGCGCGGACCGTGATCGTGGGACTGGGTGGCTCGGCGACGGTGGACGGGGGCACGGGCGCCGCCCGCGGACTGGGCTGGACCCTGCGTGACGGTCAGGGTCAGCCGCTTCCCGAAGGTGGCGGAGCGCTCGTGAACCTCGCCTCGCTCGAAGGAGGGTGGGGGATCCCCGCGCAGGTTTTCGCGTTGGTCGACGTCACGAATCCGCTGATCGGACCGGAAGGAGCGGCCCCGGTTTTCGGGCCGCAGAAAGGCGCGAGCCTCGAGGATGTGGCGCGGTTGTCGGCCGGACTCGAGGTGCTGGCGAGACTCATGGCGGCACGAGGACATCCGGCGCTGGCCACGATTCCCGGTGGCGGTGCGGCGGGGGGGCTCGGCGCTGGACTCGTGTTCTTCGCCGGCGCCGAGTTGGTACGTGGCGCCGAATGGGTGCTGGAGCGCGTCGGATTCGATGCGGCGCTGGCGCGCGCGGACCTGCTGATCACGGGCGAAGGCACCTTCGATCGCACGTCGCTCGCGGGCAAAGCGTCGGGCGAGGTTCTCAGGCGTGGGCAGGCGGCGAAAAAGAAAGTGACGGTGATTGCCGGCAGGGTCGAAGGCCTGATCGGCGTGCACGCGCTCTCCGGCGAGGGTCGCATGCTCGAGCTCGACGCGATCGCGGCGCTGGCGGAGCGCGGCGCGCGCGAGGCGTTCGGATTGCCCCTCCCCACGGCGTAGCGGCATCTCTATCTTCCGCCCCCATGCCCTCGTCCACTGAAAACACCGTGATGGACAAGCTGGTCTCGCTCGCGAAGCGCCGCGGGTTCGTATTCCAGTCGTCCGAGATCTATGGTGGATTGGGCTCGGTGTGGGATTACGGCCCGCTCGGGGTGGAGCTCAAGAAGAACGTGAAGGAGCGGTGGTGGCGCTCGATGGTCCACGAGCGCGAGGACATCGAAGGACTCGATGCCGCGATTCTGATGCATCCTCGGGTGTGGGAAGCCTCGGGGCACGTCGCCGGATTCACCGACCCGCTGGTGGACTGCAAGCACTGCAAGAACCGCTTCCGCGCCGACGATCCCCGCATCAAGGGCACGCCTGGCGAACCCACCGCGCAGTGTCCGGTGTGCGGGTCGAAGGGCACCCTCACGGCGCCGCGCATGTTCAATCTGATGTTCAAGACGTTCATGGGGCCGGTCGAGGAGCAGGCGGCGGTGGTGTATCTCCGCCCCGAAACCGCGCAGGGCATTTACGTCAATTACCTGAACGTGCTGCAGTCTTCCCGTCAGAAGATTCCGTTCGGGATCGCGCAGATCGGAAAGGCGTTCCGCAACGAGATTACCCCGGGCAATTTCACGTTCCGCACTCGTGAATTCGAGCAGATGGAGATGCAGTTCTTCGTGAAGCCCGGCACGGACACGGAATGGTTCGAGTTCTGGCGGCAGGAGCGGATGAAATGGGTGCAGGCCCTCGGGATCAACCCCGCGCGGCTGCGGTTTCATCAGCACACCGCCCAGGAGCTCGCGCATTACGCGAAGGACGCCTACGACATCCAGTACGAATTTCCGTTCGGGTGGAATGAGTTCGAGGGCATCCACAACCGCTCGAACTTCGATTTGAGCCGGCATCAGGAGTACTCCGGCAAGAAGCTCGACTACCTCGATACGACGACGAACGAGCGGTACGTCCCCTACGTGGTGGAGACATCCGCTGGAGCGGACCGCACCACCCTCGCGTTGCTGTGCGACGCGTATCGCGAGGAGGAAGTGGCGGGGGAAACGCGGGTGCTCCTCGCGATCCACCCCGCGCTGGCGCCGCTCAAGGCCGCCGTCTTTCCGCTGGTCAACAAGGATGGGATGCCCGAGCTGGCACGACGGATCTTTGACGATCTCAGGGGCCAGTACAACGTGTTCTACGACGACTCAGGCTCCATCGGCCGGCGCTATCGCCGTCAGGACGAGGCGGGCACACCGTTCGGGATCACGATCGACGGCCAATCCGTGGCCGACGCTACCGTGACCGTGCGGGATCGCGACACGCTCAAACAGGATCGCATCGCGGCGACGTCGCTGATCTCCTATCTCGCAGGGAAGCTGTCAGGCTGAGTGCGGGTCCATCTCGCGACGCGCGACCTCCTCTTCGCATCGAAGCTCAGAGCGGTAGCGCGCTCCGCGAACGCGGAGATTGTGCCAGAGCCGGCGTCGGGCGACGTCGCGGTCGTCCCGCTCGACGCGCCGGATGCTGCGGACAAGATCCGGCTGCTGGTCGCCCGGGGGGTTGTGGTGCTTGCTTTCGGACCACACGTACACGCCGATGCACTGCGCGCGGCCCGCGACGCCGGCGCGCTCGCGGTGCCGAATTCGGAAGTGGCTGAACGGCTCGCCGTCTTGCTCCGGGGCGCACGCTGACCTGCGGGATCGAGCCGCAGGCTCTATTTTTCGTGGCATGATCCATACTGTGACGGTCGCACTCTCTCCAGCGGACATCTTTGCGCGCGCCAAGGACTTTTTCGGCTCGCGCATTCCCACCTCGACTGCCTTTCCGGAAAAAGAAGGACCCACCTTCCTGGCGCTCCGGGGCCAGGGGGGCGAGGAGCTGGTGATCAGCGCCCGGCTCACGTCTGATGATGGCGGGCCGGTGCGCAGCGCCGTTCGCGGGTCGACGCTGTTCTTCGATCAGGCGCTCGATCGATTTTTTTCGACGCTCCCGCTCGAATCGACGGTAATGGTCGAGTGACCGCGGCTGCCGAGAAGTTTGCTGTTCGCGTCATGGTCACGGACGTCTGGGATCACGTCGTCCTTGCGGTCGATGCGGGAACGCGCATTACCGATCTCAAGCGCGAGGCGTTGACGCGCGCGTTGAAGGGTGCCGTGCGGGATCTCGACGACTACATGGTGAAATTCCGCGGCGCCGAAGTGTCAGACGAGCTCGCCACGATCGAGTCGGTGGGGGCCACCGCGAATTCGTCCTTCATCGTGCTCCCGGTGCGTCGGCGGATCGTGCGGTGAAGCCCCCCAGCCGGGTGCCCACCACGCTCGCCGTTGGATTTCTGCTGCTCGATGCGGTGCTCCTCGCCTACGCGGGGATTCTCGGGTCGCGCGCCACGCTCGTGGTCTTTGCGGTCCTCTGCGGGCTCGCCGCGTGCTTCGTTGTCGTCGCCTGGCGCCGCTATCGGCGTGCCTGTTCCGACGTGAATGCCGCGCGACACGACGTACAACAGGAGATTGCGGCGATCAGGGAACTGCTCCAGAGCTCTCCTCCCAAGAAATAGGCGACGTGAGCACGCTGGTGGTCTGGAACCCCGCTGCGCGCCGCCATGATCCGGGCGCCGGGCACCCCGAACGCCCGGAGCGGGTGGACGCCGTGTTGCACGCCCTCCGCGATTCCGGAGCGGCCGTGCCGGCGCAGTGGATCGAGGCGGCTCCGGCTGCCGTGGACGCCGTTCGGACCGTGCACGACGGGCGATACGTCGATCGGCTCGAGCAGCTCGCGGGAGCCGGTGGCGGCGTGCTCGATGCCGACACCGTCATGGGCCCGGACAGTTGGAGCGCGATTCTTGGCGCCGCCGGAGTTGCTCTCAAGGCCGTGGAGTGCGCGCTCGAGAGCCCCGACGAGGGGGCCTTCGGGCTCACCCGTCCGCCGGGTCATCACGCGCTCGGCAACCGGGCGATGGGTTTTTGCTTCTTCAATAACGTCGTGCTCGCGGCCCGGCACGCGCAGCACCTCGGTTGCAAACGCGTGCTGATTGTCGATTGGGACGTGCATCACGGGAACGGGACGCAGGCTCTGGTCGAGCGGGATCCCACGATCCGGTTCGTCTCCATGCACCAATACCCCTGGTATCCAGGCACCGGGGCGGAGCATGAACGCGGGGTGGGAAACGTGTTCAATGTGCCGCGCCCGCCGGGGCTTCCCCGCGAGCAGTACGTGCGGGACTTGCTGCAGGCCGTCGATCGCGCGTTGGACCAGTGGCGACCCGACATCCTCCTCGTTTCCGCCGGATTCGATTCGCTGCTGGGGGATCCGCTCGGTGGATTCACCCTCGTCCCGAGCGACATTGCACGCTGGACCACGGCGTTGCGCGACCGCGTTACGCCCGCGCCGATCGTCGCCGTGCTCGAAGGGGGCTACCAGCTCGAGCTGCTCGCGGCCGGGGCCACGGCGCTCGTGCGGGCGCTCGCCGGGGTACCGGCACCCGCGGACCGCTGATCGATGCCGCTGTCACTCGCAGCGGAAGTCATCACCCTGCGCACACGCCACCCGTTCGTGATCGCGCGGGGGGGGTCGAGTGACTATCGGGTCGTGTGGGTGCGGGTGACCGACACGGACGGTGTGGAAGGGTGGGGCGAAGCCGATCCCTCCGCGTATTACGGCGAGACCGCCGACACCGTGCTCGCCGCGCTCGAGCAGCTCAGGGCCCTGGTACCCGATGATCCCTTCCAGATCGAAGCCGCAGAGTCGGCGTTCCGCGATCGCGTCGAGCCGGGCCGCACGGGAGCCGCCCGGGCGGCGGTGTCCGCGGCGCTGCACGACCTCGCGGCCAAGCGGGCGGGGCTCCCCCTGTGGCGATTCTGGGGACTCGATCCGGGGCGGGCACCGCGCTCGTCCTTTACCATCGGGCTCGACACCCCCGAGGTCATGCGGCAAAAGATCGCGGAGGCGGGAGCGTATCCCATTCTCAAGATCAAATTGGGGACGGATCACGACGAGGAAATCCTCCGGACGGTGCGTGACGCCACGGACAAACCCCTCCGGGTCGACGCGAATGGCGGTTGGACCCGCGAGCGGGCGCTGGCGATGCTGCCGGTACTCCGCGAATTCGGCGTCGAATTCGTCGAGCAGCCGCTTCCCCCCGCCGATCTCGAGGGAATCGCCGCCGTGCGGCGCGCGGGGGTGCTGCCCGTCGTGGTGGACGAAAGCTGCATCGTGGCGACAGACATTCCGCGCGTCGCCGGCTCGGCCGATGGGATCAACATCAAGCTGGCCAAGTGCGGCTCGCTGCGCGAAGCGTTGCGCATGATCGCCACCGCGCGCGCGTTCGGGATGCTGGTCATGGTGGGATGCATGATCGAATCCTCCCTCGGCATCACGGCCGCCGCGCATCTGACCCCGCTCGTCGACGCCGCCGATCTGGACGGAGCGGCGCTCACCGCCAACGATCCGTTCGTGGGCGCCACGATCGATGGCGGACAGATCTGCCTGCCGCGGGAGCCGGGATTGGGCGTGCGCCGGCGATGAGCGACAGCGCCGCGCGCACCGCCGGGATTGTCCTGCCGCTCCCACTCTCTCGACTCTACCACTACCGCATTCCCGATCACCTGGCGCCCAGGGTCGTTCCCGGCGCGCGGGTCGTCGTCCCGGTGCGGAACCGCAGCGTCATCGGCGTCGTGGTCGCGACGAGCACGTCACCCGCGCCACGCGAGCTCAAGGACATTGCGGAGGCTCCCGATGCGGAGCCGGCCCTGTCGCCGGCGTTGCTGCGGCTGGGACACTGGATCGGCAACTACTACGGCGCGCCGGCGGGACTCGCGTTTCGCGCGCTGCTGCCCGGAGCGCTGTGGCGCGCCTCCACTCCCTCCGGTCCGGCGGTCAAGGCCGAGCGCGTCCTGAGAATCGTACGCGAGCTTCCGTCGCTGCTCGAGCGGGAGCAAGTGTTCCGTCGCTCGCCGAAGCGGCGCATGGCCTTCGAGACGATCGAGGCGCTGGGCGGGTCGGCGCCGATCCGGCATCTGCGCGAACGGCTGAAGATTTCGACAGCCGTGCTCGAGGGTCTCGTCGCACAACAGCTCGCGGCGATCGATGTGGTCGCCACGCCCCGCGATCCGTTCGCGACCCTGTCATCACCCCCCCCTCCGAGTCTCACCCCTGACCAGGTCCGCGTGCTCAGGGAGATCGAGTCCACCGCGCCCGCCGCCCCTGTCCTGATTCAAGGGGTGACCGGGTCCGGCAAGACGCTCGTCTACCTGCATCTCATGAAGCATGTGGTCGATCAGGGTGGTGGCGCGATCCTGCTCGTGCCGGAAATCGCCCTCACGCCGCAGACGGTGGCCCGGGTGCGGGGTGTCTTCGGGGATCAGGTCGCCGTGCTGCATTCGGGTTTGTCGGAAGGTGAGCGGGCCGATGCGTGGCGTGCGGTGCGGGCGGGTGAGCGACGGGTCGTGGTGGGCGCGCGCTCCGCTGTGTTTGCCCCGGTGCGGCACCTCGGCGTGATCGTCGTGGACGAAGAACACGAAGCGAGCTACAAGCAGGGGAATGCGCCGCGCTACCATGCCCGCGATGTCGCGCGAGTGCGGGCTCAGCTCGAGCACGCGCGGCTCGTGCTCGGCAGCGCGACGCCGTCGCTGGAAACCCTGTTCCAGGGCAGCCACGGTCGCATCCACGTGTTCAGGTTGCCACGCCGCGTCGGGACCAGGCCGCTGCCGCGCGTCGAAGTCGTCGACTTGCGCAGCGCGCCGCGCGAGCCGCATGCTGGGGCGCTGCCGTGGAGCGAAGTCCTGGACGCGGCGGTGCGACGCGCGCTGGACGAGGGGGATCAGATCATCCTGCTCCTCAACCGCCGCGGGTTCGCCACCTACCTGCAATGTCCGGCGTGCGGTGACGTTCGCGAATGCCCGCGCTGCGCGATTTCCCTCACGGTGCATCACGCGCCGGCGTCGCTCCGCTGCCACTACTGCGGGCACGAGGAGCCCATCCCTGTCACCTGTCGCTTGTGCGGTCACGACGTGCAGCGCATGCGTGGCATCGGCACCCAGCAGCTCGAGCAGTTCGTCGCCGGACGGTTCCCTGGCGCCCGCCTGGCGCGAATGGACCTGGATACGACTTCCACCAAGTGGGCACATCACCGCATCCTCGAGCGGTTTGCCGCGCGCGAGGTCGACATCCTCCTGGGCACGCAGATGATCGCCAAAGGCCTCGATTTCCCCGGCGTCACGCTCGTCGGGGTGATTGACGCCGACACGGCGCTCCACCTCCCGGATTTTCGCGCGGGCGAGCGGACCTTCCAGCTCGTCGCGCAGGTGGCGGGCCGCGCGGGCCGCGGCGCAAAGGGGGGCACGGTGGTCGTGCAGACCCGCGCGCCCGACCACCACGCGATCATCGCGGTCAAGGCGGGCGCGGGCGAGGGGGACGGGGGGGGCGATTCGCTCGAGCGGTTCGCGGCACGGGAGCTCGAGCTGCGGGCGCCACCCCACCCCGCCTACCCGCCGCACGTGTTTCTCGCGCGCATCCTGGTGACCGCGCCCCAGGAAGCGCGGGCTGCCCAGCTGGCTTCGCGGGTCGCGAGCTGGCTGCGCGCGTGTATCGGGGACAAGCGGGAGGTTCAGGTGCTGGGCCCCGCTCCCTGCCCGATTCCCCGGCTGCAGGGACAATGGCGCTGGCATGCGCTGCTCAGAGCCGCCGACGGGCGGTCGATAGGGCAGGTGGTACGGGCCTGGACGCGGAGCCCCATGGCCCGGGAGTTCCAGGGCGCCGTGGTGGTGGACCGCGATCCGGTGGCGCTGTTGTGAGCGGGGACGTTGCGATAATTTTGGCGTCCGTGATGGGGTCTCGTTTCCAGTATCGACCACCTGAGTTCGACGCGCCGCCTTTGTCGGACGCGCCCGATGCCCGATTTGAGCCGGCGCCCGCGGATGGCGTCCTCCCGGAAGCGTTTTATTCGACGACCAATCTCCCGACGTATGTGAAGGTGCAGGGGCGGTGGCACCGCCCGCGCCTGCCGCGGATGGATTGCGTCATCGTGCGCGACCCGGCGCGCAATGATCTCGTCGTCACGGAACCGAGGAAGGTGGTACGAGGCGGGCTCGTGGCGGTGGGGTCCCCCGAAGACGGCAGCACGGGAATCTACGTCCACGTGGAGGGCTTCTACGGGGGACGCCACAGCGCCAACGAATTCGGTTTCATGCAGACCGAGGTCTCCCGGGAGCGGCCGGCCGACTACTCCCATCTGGCGCAGCTCCTGGGCGAGGAAAAACATCGAGGGGGCAGGATCGTCTGGGTCATCGGACCGGCGCTCGTGCACGCGCGCGCGCGGCAGGACATGATCTGGTTCATTCGCAACGGCTATGTCGGCGCACTGCTCGGCGGCAATGCCGTCGCGGTGCACGACCTCGAGGCCGCGATTTTCGGCACGACCCTCGGCATGTCGAGCTCCGGCGAAGGCGTCGAGGGCGGGCACGCCCTCCACATGCGAGCGATCAACTCGATCCGGCGCGTGGGATCGATTCGCGCCGCGGTGGAGCGGGGCCTCGTGAAGGACGGGATCATGCACGCGCTCGTCGCGCAGCAGGTCCCGTTCGTGCTTGCGGGCTCGATTCGCGACGATGGGCCGCTGCCCGAAGTGGTGACGGACACCCAGCTCGCCCAGGATGCCATGCGCGAGCATACCACCAAGGCGACGTTTGCCGTCTTTGTGGCCACGGCGCTGCACGCCATCGCCGTCGGGAATATGCTGCCGGCGTTCGTCGACGGTCCCGGTGACGAGCTGCGCCCGCTCACGACGATCTGCGTGGATCAGACGGAGTTCGTCGTGACGAAGCTCCGCGATCGCGGCACGCACCAGGCGTACGGGGTCGTGACCAACGCGCAGGATTTCATGCACGTGCTGCGGTTCTACGTGGAGCGATGGGAGCAAGCGCAACTTCCGGCTTCGGTGAGCCGCTGATCAGGGCCGCCCTGCCACAACCCGCGCCGGGAATCGGCCGCGGGTGGACCGATGTTGCCACCGCGGTGGCGCGTATGATGCCACCGCAGGAGATCGAGACGATTTACGTGTTTCGACCAATTAAGCGCGATGGGCGTGAATGGGGGACGGCGGTCGTCACGCGCGTTTCCCCCGATTCGCAGGAGGCCGCACCAGGCGCCCCCGCGCGGCTGCGCGTCTACACCGCGCGGTACATGCTGATCGCTCGAGGCAAGGAGCGTGGTCGCGTCAAGGCGGAGGTCGAAGAAGTGGCGCTCAGTCCGGCCGAACTATTGTCGCAGGTCATGCAGGCTACGGCCGATCGCAACGGCGATCCCGAACCGCCGTCGATTGTCGAGCGTGCGGCATGGTATGAGCCTGACCCAACCCCCGCGCGAGGTGACGCTTGATCGACTCACGGATGTTCGTGCCGACCAAGGCGTTTTTGACGAAGGGCGTCGGCCGTCACAGGGAGAAGCTCACGAGCTTCGAGATGGCGCTACGCGATGCGCACCTCGCCAACTTCAATCTCGTGCGGGTCAGCTCGATCTTTCCGCCGCACTGCGAGCTGGTGGATCGCGAAGAAGGATTGTCGCAGATGCGTCCCGGCCAGGTCGTGTTCGCGGTGATCGCGGAGTCGGCCACGAACGAGCCCAGCCGGCTGGTCGCGGCCTCGATCGGCGTCGCCATGCCCGCCGACGCGAGTCACCACGGCTACATCTCCGAGCATCACAGCTACGGGCAGAACGAGGTCATGGCAGGGGACTACGCCGAGGATCTCGCGGCGTCCATGCTCGCGACGGTGCTCGGCGTCCCGTTCGATCCCGATCAGGCGTGGGACCAGCGGCGTGAGCAGTGGATGCTCTCGGGTGAGATCGTGCGAACGATGAACGTCACCTCGACCGCGGAATGCGGCGTGGATGGACGCTGGACCACGGTGGTGTCCGCCGTGTGCTTCTGCGGCTGACGGTTGAACGTCACCTTCGGCGCCGCGTTCGCCGCCGGACTGCTGAGCTTCCTCTCGCCCTGCGTCCTCCCGCTGATTCCGAGCTATATCGGCTTCATCACGGGAATGACGGCCGAAGAGCTCGATGTCCATAAAGGGACCGCGCTGATCCACGCGTCGTGGTTTGTGGCCGGCTTCTCCATCATCTTCCTCGCCCTCGGCGCCACCGCATCGGCGCTCGGCAGCTTCTTGCTCCAGTATCAACTGTGGATCGGCCGCGTGGGGGGCGTTCTCGTGCTCGCGTTCGGCCTGTACCTGCTCGGCGTGGCTCGACCCGCGTTTCTCATGCGCGAGCGCCGCTTTCAGCTGGCCCGCAAGCCTATCGGGTACTTTGGCTCCGCGGTCGCCGGCATGTCGTTCGGTGCCGCGTGGACGCCGTGCATCGGTCCGATTCTGGGCACCATTCTCACCCTGGCGGCCGCCACCGCGAGTGTCGCCCAGGGGACCGCACTGCTCGCGGTGTACGCCCTCGGCCTCGCCGTGCCGTTCATGATCACCGCCTTCGCGCTGGACCGGTTTCTCAGCTGGTTTCAGCGGTTTCGGCCGTACCTGGTCTGGGTCGAGCGTGTTTCGGGGGTGCTCCTCATCGCCCTCGGTGTGCTGCTGCTCACCGATCGCTTCACCGTCCTCGCGGCGTATCTCCAACGCCTGACTCCAGATGCGTTGAAGGAACGGCTCTAGCTTATATTAGGGCCCGCGTTTCCATCTGGAGTGAGGGCAATGAGACCTACGACGTGGCTATCAACGACGGCCGCTGTAGCCCTCGGGGCAGGGTTGCTCCTTGGGTGTGGCAAGGGGGAGCAGGCAAGCCAAACTCCCGACAGCACGGCGCGGAATCTCACCATGGCGCCGACGGAGTCGAGTACGACCATGCGGGATGTGCCCGCGCCGGCTCCCACGCCCGCCCCGGAGCCACCGAAGAGCACCCGGGAGAAGAAGCACACTCCGCCGCCACCGGCGCGTCCCCCCGCGCCGCCGCAGCCAACTTCTTTCACGGCAGGAGCGGGGACGGCCGTTGGCGCCACGATCGATGACAGCATCACGACGCGCAGCGCCAAAGCCGGCGATCCGTTCACCGCGACGGTGAGCGAAGCGGTACGCGACCCGTCCGGCCATGTGGTCATTCCGGCGGGTTCGGTGATTTCCGGGACGATTGTGCGCGCTGATCCAGCGCCCAATCCGCGTTCGTCCGGCTCGCTCGAGCTCAGCGTCACCACCGTTTCGATCAACGGGCGGCGCTATCAGCTGGACGCGACGGTCGGCTCCAAGGACACGGTCATGCAGGGCCGTGGGGTCACGGGTGCCGACGCGGCGAAGGTCGGTGCCGGAGCGGCGGCCGGTGCGGTGGTGGGGAAGATCTTCGGGAAGAACACCAAGGGCGCGGTTATCGGCGGCGTCCTGGGCGCGGCCGGAGGCGCGGTGGCTGCCCAGCGCTCGCGTGACATCGACGTGGTGCTGCCGAAGGGCGGGGCAATGCACATCACCCTGAACCAGCCGCTCACGGTGGCCGCTCACTAAGCACGGAATTCGGAACGGGAAGGCGGAGCTGTTGCTCCGTCTTCCCCGTTCGCTCAATAGCCGCTCGCCCCGCCCGATCTCCTCGGGTCCGCCACGCCCACCCATCCTGAATCCGTTCTCGCGATCGCGTTGACTTCCGTCTTGTAGTTCCAGGTCGTCACCTTGTGACCCATCGCCGTGAGGGAATCGATCGCTGCCGCCGTGAAACCGTCTCGCTCGAGATAGATCATGTCGGGCAGGCCCTGGTCATGCAGCCGCGGCGCGGCGATCGCGGCGGGAAGCGTCATTCCCTGATCGATCACGTTGCTGATGATCTGAAAAACAGCGGTTGTGATTCGTGAGCCGCCGGGCGAGCCAAGCACAAGGAGCAGGCGGCCGGCGGAATCGAGCACGATCGACGGCGTCATGGCGGAAAGCATGCGCTTCCCGGGCGCGATGGCGTTCGCCTCTCCCTGAATGAGGCCAAAGAGATTCGGTCGTCCGGGCGCGGACGTGAAGTCATCCATCTCATCGTTCAGAAGAAATCCCGCGCCACCAACCGTCACCGCGCTCCCGAAGTCGTTGTTGAGTGTGGTGGTGCAGGAGACGGCGTTCCCCTCCGGGTCGACGATCGAATAGTGGGTGGTTTCCGTTCCTTCGTGCGGCGGCGCGGCGGGCGCTGGTGGTGGTGTGGCGTGGCGGGGATCGATGCCGGCGCGTAGCTCCGCCGCGTGCGACTTGCTCAGGAGGCGTTCGAGCGGCATCTGCACGTAATCCGGATCGCCCAGATACGCGTTGCGATCGAGATAGGCGCGACGCATCGCTTCGGCCTCGAGATGCAGCAGCGTCGCGGTTCCAAAGTCGGGAAGCGCGCCGAATCCCTCCATCACATTCAGGATTTCGGCGAGCGCGATCCCGCCGCCCGAGGGAGGCGGCATCGTATAGATTGTGTATCCGCGATAGCTCACCTGAACCGGCGTACGCCATTTCGCGCGGTACGCCTCCAGGTCTCCCTTCGTCACCAGGCCGCCGCCGCGCTGCATCTCCTGCACGATCAGATCGGCGATCGCCCCCTCGTAAAACGCCGCTGGGCCTGAATCCGAAATCAGCTCGAGCGTGCGCGCCAGATCAGGCTGCGTCAGCCGGGTGCCGGGTTCGGGAGCCGCCCCATTCAGGAGGAACTGGGCGCGTGACGCGGGGAAGCGAACGAGACGCTCGGCCTCGAGTGCAATCTGACGACTGCGCGCGGCATCGAGAACAAACCCCTCCCGGGCGAGACGAATCGCGGGGGCGACGACGTCGGCCCACGGCAGGCGGCCGTAGGTATGATGTGCCTCGTACATCCCCGCCACACTTCCCGGGACTCCCACCGACAGGTGCCCCGTGAGCGACGATTGCAGCGCGGTGCCGGCGGAATCGACGAACATGTCGCGGCGGGCTAGGGCGGGCGCCATCTCGCGATAGTCGAGCGCTCGCACGGTCCCATCCTGCAGGCGAATCATCATGAACCCGCCGCCGCCGATGTTCCCCGCGACGGGATGCACGACGGCGAGTGCGAACCCCACCGCGACCGCGGCGTCGACCGCATTCCCCCCCTGCTGCAGGATCGCGAGCCCCACTTCCGTTGCGAGCGGGTGCGAGGACACCACCATCGCGTGGGTCGCCGTCACGACTCTGGTCCGCTGCCCCAGGGGCCAGCTGCGATTGATGAATGCGGGTGGGCGCGCGGAACCGGTGAACACACTCCCGGCCCCACTCTGTCCGTCGGCTCCCGGTGTGCCCGGTGGCCCCGCGATATCCGAGGAGTCCGTGGCTGCGCTGGGCGCGAGCGCGGCAGGGCGCGGATGATGACAGGCGAACAACACGCCACACAGGAGGGCAAGGTGCCGGAGACGCATGGGCGTATTGTGCACGTTGACCCGAGCGACGGTCAACATCTAAGTTGGGCTGACCCGCCTCCATGAACGCACCCGAATATCGAGATTCGCGGCTCACCGAGCAGCGGAATCCCCGGACGGGGCGCATCGACGTCGCGTCGAGCCTCGAAATCGTCGATCTCATCAATACCGAAGACGCCCTCGTGGCGGCTGCGGTACGCCTCGAGCGTGAGCGGATCGCTCAGGCAATCGAGCTCGCCGTGCGGGGATTCGAGCAGGGTGGCCGGCTGATTTATGCCGGGGCGGGCACGTCCGGGCGCCTCGGCGTGCTCGACGCCAGCGAGTGCCCGCCGACCTTCGGTACCCCGCCGGACATGGTCGTAGGGATCATCGCCGGCGGGCCCGAGGCGCTGGTGAAGAGCATCGAAGGCGCCGAGGACGACGTGGGGCTCGCCGCGGCGGCCATCGAGCGCACCTCGGTCGACGCGCGGGATTTCGTGCTCGGGATCGCGGCGAGCGGTACGACGCCGTTCGTGCGTGCCGCGCTCGACTCCGCCCGATCGCGCGGCGCGAGCACAGGGTTGTTGTCGTGCACCGATCCCCCCCGGGACGTTGCCGGGCACTGCGATGTGATCATCGTGCCCAAGGTGGGCCCGGAGGCGATCACCGGCTCGACTCGCATGAAGGCGGGCACCGCGACCAAGCTCGTGCTCAACACGATCACCACGGGCGCCATGATCCGGCTCGGCAAAGTGTACGGCAATCTGATGGTCGACCTCACGGCCACGAGCGACAAGCTGCGCGATCGCGGCGAGCGGATCGTCATGGAGGTCTGCCGCGTGGATCGCGGGCGCGCCCGGCAGGCGATCCACGATGCGGCAGGCAGCGTCAAGCTCGCCATCGTCATGGTGCGCCTCGGTGTGGGGCAGGGCGACGGCCGGCGCGCGCTCGACCAGGCGCACGGCTCCGTGCGCCGGGTGATCGGCGATCC
>DATIWU010000155.1:0-4147 GCA_035519195.1 Gemmatimonadales bacterium | reverse complement strand
CTGCAAAAAACGCCACGGTCGCGATGAAGGTCATGAACGTGGACGTCATCGCCTCCGGCAACCGCACGCCGGCGCGCCGCATGGTCCACATCATCATCGGACCCGCACCCGTCTGAAACGGCGTGACGTATGCTCCCCAGGCGCTCATCCCGCCCGCCAGGACCATATCCCGCCAGCGTACGCCGGGACTGACGTGACGTGCCACAACCCACAACCTGGTCCCGCCGCCGAACCAGTCCATCGATGACAGCGCCAGTCCGACGAGCATCCACTGCCAGTGCAGCCCCAGCAGCGCGTGGGTGAAGGCGCCCAAATCGTTGCCGTAGATCAGGAGACTCGCGATGACACCGGCCAGAGAGATCAGGGCGAACAGCTCGAGTCCACGCCGGAGCAGGCGGGGGGTAAGAATGAGCGGCATGTGGGAGGCAAGCTACGAATCGATGTTCTCGCGTGCCAGATGCTATTTTTATTGGTTATGCCTTCGGCTCCAGACCGGCTGATCATTCGCAACGCGCGGCAGCACAACCTGAAGGGTATCACGGTCGAGCTCCCCCGCCGGGCGCTCACCGTCGTTACCGGTCCTTCAGGGGCGGGAAAGAGCTCGCTCGCCTTCGACACGCTCTACGCCGAGGGGCAACGGCGCTATATCGAATCGCTCTCGACCTATGCCAAGCAATTCCTCGAGCGCATGCCGAAGCCGCAGGTGGACGCGCTGGAAGGTCTCTCTCCCGCGATAGCTATCGAGCAAAAGAATCCTACGACGTCGAGCCGGTCCACCGTCGGCACCGCCACCGAGATTTACGATTACCTGAGGCTCCTGTGGGCTCGCGTCGGCACGCCGTATTGCGTGGTCTGCGGTGAGCGCGTCAAACGCGACACCGTGCAGGACACGGTCGATGCGCTGCTCGCCCCCGAGCATCACGATCGGCCGATCATGATCGCGTTCCCGCTGCCGGCGGCCGCACATCGTCCCGACGTCGACATCGCGGCACAGCTCCGGGCCGCGGGATTCGTGCGCGCCCAGCTCGACGGCGCCGTCGTGCGGCTCGACTCGCCTGACGTGGCGGAGCGTCTCCGAGCGGCTCGCGAGACGCTCGTGATTGTCGACCGGGTGACGGCGAACGACGCCAATCGCAGCCGTCTGGCCGATGCCGTCGCCACGGCGTTCAACGAGGGCGACGGTGTCGCGCTCGCGGCCAACGGCGCCGGATTCCGGCGCTTTTCGGAGCATCCGACCTGCTCCCAGTGCGGTGCGGCAGGACCGTCCCTCACGCCGACGCTGTTCTCGTTCAACAATCCTCGCGGCGCGTGCCCGGAATGCCGCGGATTCGGCGCCGTCCTCGAATACGACGAATCGCTGATCATTCCCGACCGTGCCCGCTCGCTGGCGGACGGCGCCATTGATCCGTGGACCAAGCCACGCTACGAGGGACGCCGGCGACTGCTCCGGGAAACGGCACGGTCGCGCCGCATCGATTTCGACGCGCCGTGGGAGACGCTGCGAGAGCGCGACCGGCAGTTCCTGCTGAACAGCACGGAGGGGCGGTATCTGGGCGTGTTTCCGTTCCTCACTCGGCTGGAAGAGAAGCGGTACAAGCAGTACATCCGCGTGTTTCTCCGGCAGTACCAGCTCGCAAACACCTGCCCCGCCTGTGGCGGCCGACGGCTCAAACCCGAGGCGCTCGCCGTTCGGGTGGGCGGCAAGAACATCGCCGCAGTGGCCGCGCTGACCGCCGCGGAGCTGCGCGGTTGGATCGCGGATCTGGACCTGCCGCCATTCGAGCGGGCGGTCGCGACGCACGTCCAGGAAGAGCTCCGAGCCCGCCTCGAGTTCGTCAACGACGTGGGGCTGGGCTATCTCACCTTGGACCGGCAAACGCGAACGCTGTCGGGCGGCGAGGCGCAGCGCATCGCCTTGTCCAATGCGCTCGGGTCGCATCTCGTCGACACGCTCTACGTCCTGGATGAGCCGTCGATCGGACTGCACCCGGCGGATATCGAGCGGCTGCTCGGATTGCTGCGGCGGCTCGCGGACCAGGGCAACACGGTCGTCATGGTGGAGCACGATCTCGCCGCGGTGCGCGCGGCCGATTACATGGTGGAGCTTGGCCCTGGCAGCGGCGAGTCAGGTGGGCGACTCATGTATCAGGGACCCCCGCCCACACCCGGCGCCCGCGTGCGCGAGCCCGTCACCCTCACAGGCCAGTACCTGACGGGAGAAAAACGCATCGCCGTGCCGTCCGCGCGCCGGCCCGCTGGGTCGTGGCTCACCGTCAAGGGCGCGCGACTGCACAACCTGCAGGACGTCGACATGCGCGTGCCACTTGGCACGCTCACGGTGGTGACCGGCGTATCGGGCTCCGGGAAATCGACCCTGGTGCATGACGTGCTCTACCGCCAGCTCGAGACACGGCTCAAGGGCGGCCATAGCGCGAAACAGCACCTGGGGGAAACCGTGGGCTCGGTCAACGACCTGATCGGCTGGCAGCGCCTCGCGGACGTCGCCTTGATCGATCAGCAACCGATCGGCCGGACGCCGCGATCGAATCCCGTCACCTACGTCAAGGCGTTCGACGGACTGCGCGCGCTGTTCGCCGCAACGCCGCTGGCGCGCTCACGCCGCTACACGCCCAGCACGTTCTCCTTCAACGTCCCGGGGGGGCGGTGCGAGGCGTGCGAGGGCGCCGGTGCCGTGCTCGTCGAAATGGTTTTCCTGGCCAACGTGTTCGTGCCGTGCGACGCCTGCGGCGGCACGCGCTTCAAGCGTGACGTGCTGGACGTGAAGCTCGAAGATGGCCGTCACTCCATTCACGATGTGCTCAACTGGACGGTGGACCACGCCATTGGCGCGTTGCGACGGCAACCGCACCTCGCGCGCCCGCTGTGGTACCTGCAGCAGGTGGGACTCGGCTACCTGCGGCTCGGCCAGGCCGCGACCACGCTATCGGGAGGCGAGGCACAACGCCTGAAAATCGCCCGCGAGCTGGCGGTGGCGAGCGGCACGCGAAACAAACGGCGCGGCCGCAAGCTCTACATTCTCGACGAGCCCACCACCGGGCTGCACCTCGATGACGTGCGGACGTTGTGCCGCGTGCTCGATCGCCTCGTGGACGCCGGCCATACGGTGCTCGTGATCGAGCATCAGCTCGATCTCATCAAGCGCGCCGACTGGGTGATCGATCTTGGACCTGGAGCCGGAACCGCGGGCGGTCGCATCATCGCCGAAGGAACCCCGGAAGAGGTCGCGAACAATCCTGATTCCGTGACGGGCCGTTTTCTGCGCGACCTCCTGTGAGTACGCCCGAGGCGCGCCGGGCGGACCTGCTCCTCGCCCTCGCGACGCTGATCTGGGCGGCGAGCTTTGCGGTGGTCAAGCAGGCCCTCACCGTCAGCTCACCACTGGCGTTCACGGCGGCGCGGTTCGCCATCGCTGCCCTGGTCCTCACGCCGTTTGCCAGACTCGACCAACGGTTCAGCCGTGGCGAGCTCTTCGCGGGCGCGCTGGTCGGGGGCCTCCTGGCCGTCGGGTTCGCGACCCAGACCGTCGGTCTCGTGTACACGACGCCCGCCCGGTCCGCGTTCATCGTCGCCAGCTCGTCGATCCTGGCGCCGATCGTGGCCTTCGTGGCGGCGCGCGAGCCGCTGCGAGCGAGCCTGATTGCGGCGCTGGCACTCGCGAGTGCCGGCATGTATCTGATCACCAATCCCGAAACCGGCGGCCTGAATCGCGGGGACTTGTGGACGCTGGTGACGGCGCTGTGCTTCGGCGCGCAGATCGCCGCGGTGACGCAGGTTTCGCGGCGCTACGAGCCGCTGCGCCTCGTGTGGATGGAAACAGTGGTGACGGCGGTGGGCGCGGGAGTGGCCGCGCTTCTGACCGAGAAAGTCACGTTCACCTCGGGCTCCACGCTGGCAGCCACGCTCGCGTACACCGGCGTGTGCGCCACCGCGCTGGCGTTACTCTGGCAGACGCACGCGCAACAGCATATGTCGTCGGCTCGTGCGGCGCTCATATTCTGCCTCGAGCCCGTATTCGCCGCCGTCATTTCGTGGGGATGGCTGGGGGAGCACCTGACGCCGTTGCAGTGGGCCGGCGGCGCCCTGATCGTGATCGGGATGGTCGTGCCGGAGCTGCGGCCCGCGGCAC
>DATIWU010000154.1:0-3448 GCA_035519195.1 Gemmatimonadales bacterium | reverse complement strand
CTCCGAGCTGACGATGTAGCCGTTATACCAGTAGGCCGACCACGAGCCCGCGCCCACCAGCTTCGTCGTGTCCATCGGGCCCCGGTCGAAGAACGCGATCTCGCTGGGATGCGCGGGATCGCTCCAATCGAACACCGAGATTCCGCCTTGATACCAGCCCTGCGCCATGATGTCCCGGCCCGGAACGGGAATGAGCGAGCCGTTGTGGGCCACGCAGTTCTCGAACTGTGTCTGCGCCACCGGCAGCTTGTAGTAGCTCTGGAAGGTGAGTGTGGTATCCTTGCGCGTGAAGATCGCGTCCGCGCCCCACTCGGGCTTGTCGGTGGTGCGGCAGCGCGGCTGGAGTCCGCCGCCCCACTCGTCCGAGAACAGAATCTTGGTCCCGTCGTTGTTGAAGGTCGCCGAGTGCCAGAACGAGAAGTTTGAGTCGGCGACGGCGGCTACGCGGCGCGGATGCGCCACATCATGAATGTCGAGCAGCAGCCCGTACCCCGCGCAGGCGCCGGCAGCGTAGCCGATCGCGGGATAGACGGTGATATCGTGGCACTGCGTGGGGCCGGGGCGGACGCCACTCGGCCCGGGTGGCGGATTCACGATGTTATCGACAATGCCTTGCGCCGCGGCCCGAAACGTCGCGCTGTCGGCCGCCGTCGGAGCGCCGCTGCCGCCGCGAGCGCGCACGATGCTGTCGAGTCGTGCATTGACGAATGGCGGCGGCAGCACGAACTCCAGGCCGTGGATCTTCGCGGTGAACGCGCCCTGCGCGCGCGCCTCGGCCGCCGCTTTCGCCGCCTCCGCGATGTCTTGCGGTGTCTCGCCATGCTGCGCCGGCTCGCTGAGTCCGGCGAAGATGCGCGGCGAGCTCACGATTTTGGCGCGCTCGGGGGCCGCGAGCGGGATCTGAATCACTTCGATCCGGAACAGCGCGGAATTCGGATCCTGATCCGGCGAGGCTCCGGAGCAGCCGGCCAGCTCGTTGGGCGAGCGGACCGGTGCCGTGCCGGAGATATAGACGTAGACGTTCGTGCTGTCGTTGGGGTCGGTGACGACCGTATGCGTGTGCGATCCGCGGCAGGTCTGGACGTTCGTGATGTAGCGGGGGTGGGCGATGTCCGTGATGTCGAAAATCCGGAGCCCCCGCAGCCGCACCGCACTCACGGTGTCGGGAACGCCCTGGGTGCCGCAGTCGGTCCGGCCGTTCAGTGCTTCGCCCGATACGAACATCAGCTTGCGGTAGACGGATACGTCACTCTGCGATCCGGGACACACATACGCCGTGTGCAGCGTGGGATGCGCGGGATTCGAGATGTCCCAGACCTGGTAACCCGAGAAGTTGCCCTGAATGACATACTGGCCGCTGAACGACAAATCGGAATTGATGAAGCGGAAATCGCCGGCGTCCGTCGGTGTAAAGTCCTTCGAGGGCGGTGTAGTCGAGACGAGCCGCATGTTCCAGGTCGCCTGACCCGCGTCCATCCAGCCGGGTTTGAGCCCGACCCGTGGATCGTGGCTCGCCGCGGGGCTCGCTGCCGGCGCGGCGGCGGGCGCGGGGGTGGCGACACTCGCAGTCTTGCGCGAAGGACACGCGGCGACCATGACACCGGTGAGCACTATTCCAATCGAGCGCGCGTTCACAATCCGTGTCCTCCGGGCGGCAGGGCCGCCAGCATTTGGGTCATCCGGTCAATTTCGGTCGTTTGATCCACGTTCACGTCCGCCGCGAAGCGGAACACACGGCCGTCCTGCGCCGCGCCCGGCGTCTTGAGCAGCTGGTCGACCATGGTCAGCGCCCCGCGGTGATGCTGGATCATGTCGGTCAGAAACAAGCGGTCGAACTCGACGCCCCGCGCCGCGGCGAGTGCCGCGAGCTGGTCATCGGTGAGCATCCCGGGCATGAGCATCTTGTGGCCCATGCCGGCCATGTGCTGGTGCATCGGGTCGTATGACGTGTCGACCGCGGGAACGGTTTCGTGGTGCTCCGCGAGCCAGCGCTGCATGGTGGCAATCTCGTCCCTTTGTCCCACGACGATCCGCTCGCACAGTTTCCGCAGGGACGCGCTGGCATCGTGCGTGGGCGCCCAGCCGGCGATCAGAATGGCCTGGGCGTGGTGCACGATCATGCCGGACATGAACTGCACATCGGCCGCGGTGTAGGGCGCCTGGCCCGTATCTCGAGCCGACCGGGGACCAGCGGCGAGTCCCACCGTGATCGCGACCAGGAGCGGAATCACGGCGATGCCAGTCCGGAACGGGCGACGAGCGGGATGCCGAACGCGTCGGCCACGCCGGGATGCACCACGTTTCCCAGGACCACGTTCAATCCCTGCGCCAGCGCGCGATCGGATCGACACGCGGCCTCCCACCCCTCGCGCGCGAGCTTGCGCGCGTACGGAAACGTGGCGTTCGTGAGTGCCAGGGTCGACGTGCGTGGGACCGCGCCCGGCATGTTCGCGACGGCGTAGTGCACGATCCCATCGAGCACGTAAATCGGCTTCTCGTGCGTGGTGGGATGAATGCTTTCGATGCAACCACCCTGGTCCACCGCGACGTCCACGATCACGGAGCCCGGCTTCATGAGCTTCAGGTCGGCGCGCAGCACGAGCATCGGCGCCTTCGCGCCAGGCACGAGCACGGCGCCGATCACGAGGTCGGCTTTGCGGAGCTGCTCGACGATCGTGTGGCGGTTCGAGTAGACGAGGTCCACGTTGGCGGGCAGCACGTCGGAGAGATATCGCAGCCGATCGAGCGAGATGTCGAGCAGGGTGACGTGCGCGCCCAATCCGGCGCCCATTTTCGCCGCATTGGTGCCGACCACGCCGCCGCCGATGATCACGACTTCCGCGGGGATCACTCCCGGCACACCGCCCAGGAGAATGCCGCTGCCGCCATAGACGCGTTCGAGGTACTTCGCGCCTTCCGGCACGGCCATCCGGCCGGCGACCTCGCTCATGGGGGTGAGGAGCGGCAGCTCACCGGAATCGAGCTGGACGGTCTCATACGCGATCGCCACCGCGCAGGACCTGATGAGCGCGCGCGTGAGCGGCTCGGAAGCGGCGAAGTGGAAGTAGGTGAAGACGACCTGGCTCGGCCGCAGCGCCGGCCATTCGGACTCGATCGGCTCCTTGACCTTCAGGATCAGGTCGGCCGCCCAACTCGCATCGCGGCTCGTGGGGTTCGCCCCCACCGCCTCGTACGTCTCGTCTCCGAATCCCGAACCGACTCCCGCGCCGCGCTCGATCCGCACCTCGTGGCCATCGTTCACGAGCACTTCGGCGCCCGCGGGCACGAGCGCCACGCGATTCTCGCCGGGCTTGATCTCCTTCGGGACGCCGACGATCACAGCTCGTCAGCTCGCCGCCGCTTGGTGGCCACACACGTGCACACGGGAGAAAATCCTGTGAGATAATCTTCGGCTAATTAACGTCGGGAAAGGGGCAGGGGGAAGCAG
>DATIWU010000153.1:0-7694 GCA_035519195.1 Gemmatimonadales bacterium | reverse complement strand
CAATGGAACGCGCGCCTTCGTTCTGATTATCGATCGACGAGACCACCCGCTCGATCGTCGTCTTCTTGAAGGCCCAATCGAGGATTAACTCGCAGGCGCGGAGCGCCAGCCCCCGAAGCTGCGCTTCGGAAAACAGCGCGCACACCAGTTCGTAGTCGTTCCCCTCGAGCACGGGGGAGCGGACGAGTCCTCCGACACCCACTGCGGCGCCGGATTCGACGATCGCGAACAGATGGTTCCCCTCCTGCGGCAGGAGCAGGGGCCCTACGTTTTCCCATACGTCCTCCTGCTCCTCGAGGGCGCGCAACAGATCGTAGTCCGAGTCGCCAAATGGCCGAAGCTCCATGCTCATAGCGCCGAAGTTACATTCCCGCCGATGGCTCAGGAACCACTGCAGACCCGCGTCGAGCGCGTGCTCGGCGGCATCACCAACCCCCGGCTGTCGCAGGACATCGTGGCGGCGGGGATGGTCAAGGACTTACGAGTCGACGACGCGGGCCGCGTCAGCGTGAACATCCTGCTCACGCGGGACGACCCCGGATCGCTCATTCGCGAAGCGCGGAAGGCCATCCGGGCGATCCCGGGTGTGACAGGAGTCACCGTGAACGTCACGAGCCCCGCGGCTGACCAGGCGCGCACCCAGGCCCGGGCCGCCGGCGTTCCCCCGCCGCCCACCCCCATCGAGCAACCCAATCTCGGGCGCGTGCTCGCGGTCTCGTCCGGAAAGGGCGGGGTGGGGAAGTCCACCGTGTCCGTCAATCTCGCGGTCGCACTGGCCGAAGAAGGCGCGCGGGTCGGGCTGATGGATGCGGACGTCTATGGGCCGAATGTCCCGCGGATGATGGGGGTGGGACAAAAGCCCGAGGTGCGCGAGGGGAAGATTCAGCCCCTCTCGGGGCACGGCGTGAAGCTCATGTCGCTGGGATTTCTGGTCGAGCGGGATGCGCCCGCGATCTGGCGCGGGCCGATCATCATGAAAATCATCCAGCAGTTCTTGCGCGACGTGGACTGGGGCGAGCTCGATTACTTCCTCGTCGATCTCCCGCCCGGCACCGGCGATGCCCAGCTCTCGCTCGCGCAGTCCATCCAGCTGCGCGGCGCGCTGATCGTGACGACGCCACAGGAGATGGCCGTCGGCGACAGCCTGCGCGGCGCGAAGATGTTCGAGCGCGTGAACGTGCCCGTCATCGGGGTGGTCGAGAACATGAGCTACTTCGTGTGCCCGCATTGCGGCGAGCGGACCGACGTGTTCCTGGCCGGAGGCGGCAAACGGCTCGCGGACGAGCTCCAGGTCCCGCTCATCGGGCAGGTGCCGCTGCAGGCGCAGATGACGAACCTCGCGGACGCCGGAAACCCGATCGTTGTCGCCGAGCCGCAATCACCTGCCGCGATCGCGCTGCGCGACATCGCGGGCCGCGTGGCGGCGCAGCTGGCCGCACGCCCCGCATAACGCCTCCCGCATCCCGTGTCGTCTTCCGCTGTTCCCGGCGTTCTCACCGTCGGTCCACTCCGTCCCGCGATCTTACGGCTCGCGGTGCCGGCCGTGGCGATGATGGCGTGTCATTTCTCGTTTAACCTGATCGACAGCATCTGGGTGGGTCGGATCATCGGTCCCGCGGCGCTGGCGGCGGTTTCGACGGGGGGATTCTACATCTGGATTCTGCTCAATCTCGGAGAGATGGTGGAAACGGGCCTGATCGCGGTCGCCGCCCGGCGGCACGGCGCGGGCCGCGCGGAGCACGCCGCCCGGGCAGCCGCGGCGGCCATCCCGTACGCCCTGCTCGCCGGGGTCTGCGTCAGCGTCCTGGGCCTCTGGGTCATGGATGCCCTGTTTCGGCTGATGACCGTCCCACCGGAGGTCGCGGGCCTCGGGCATCAATACCTTGGCACGTGGCTCCTGGGCGGTCCGCTCGTCTTCGCGTTCTTCGCGGTGGAAGCCACGTTCCGCTCGTCCGGTGACACGCGGACACCGTTCTTGCTGCTTGCGGGATCGGTGCTCCTGTCCATCATTCTGGATCCCTTGCTGATCGCCGGAATCGGGCCGTTTCCCCGGCTTGGGGTACAGGGTGCGGCGCTTGCGTCGGTCATGGTTCGGGGCACGGCCTGCCTCGTCGGAATCGTGCTCGCGCTGCGCCGGGGGCTCGTGCGATTCCGGTCACCCGAGTGGCGCGCCATTCCCGTGATGCTGCGGATCGGTGCGCCGCTCTCGCTCGCCGGCGTACTGTTATCCATCATTTACATGTGGCTCACGCGGTTCACGTCGCGGTTCGGGACGGCCGCGCTCGCCGCGCTCGGCATCGGACACAAGGTGGAAGGGTTGGGATTTATCGCCATCTCCGGTTGCGCGCTGTCCGCGTCCGCGCTCGTGGGGCAGAACCTCGGCGCGGGCCTTGAAGCGAGAGCGCGCGAAGCCGTACGGCTCACCGTACGCTACTGCCTCTCGGTCACGGTGCCCGTGGCACTCGCATTCCTGCTTATCCCTCGAACCCTCGCCTCCGTCTTTACGTCCGATCCCACGGTGATCGCGGACGCGAGCGCCTACCTGCGCGTGATCGCGTTTGCCCAGGTCGGGCAAACGTTCGAGTTGATCTACGAGGGCGGGCTCGCGGGAGCGGGGTATACCGTGCGACCACAGCTCGTGAGCACGATGCTCACCTGCCTCCGGCTGCCGCTCGCGGCCTGGTGGTCGTCCACGATTGGCCTTCTCGGGATCTGGCTTGCCCTCTCCTCCACCGCGGTGCTGCGAGGCGTCGCGATGACGCTGTTCTGGACGCGGGCGGCCTGGCATCGCGGCATGGTGGGAACGACACCGGCGGGCGCGCACGTCTGATGGCCACGATCATCACGCTGCTCACCGACTTCGGAACGCGCGACAGCTATGTCGCGGAGCTCAAAGCCGTGCTCGCGTCGCAGGCGCACCCGGCGTTGTTGATCGATATCACGCACGAGATACCGCCGGGCGACATCGCGAGTGCGCAATACATTCTTGCCCGCGTGTGGCAGCGGTTTCCGCGCGGCACGGTCCACGTGGTGATCGTCGATCCCGGTGTGGGCACCTCGCGCCGTGCCCTCGCGGCCGAATCGGGCGGCCAGTTCTTCGTCGCTCCCGACAACGGTCTCCTGTCCGCCCTGCCATCCGATACCCGATTCGTCGAGCTGCCGATACCGCCCGGAGTGTCGCCCACGTTTCACGCCCGTGACGTGTTCGCGCCGGCCGCCGCGCAGCTCGCGAACGGAACGGCGTTGCCACACCTGGGCCATGCGATCAAGGATCCCGTGCGGCTGGAGCGGCCTCAGGCCCGCGCGGAAGGCAGCGCGATCATCGGACAGGTGGTGTATATCGATCGCTTCGGAACACTGGTGACGAATATCCCTGGAGCGGGCCTGGACGGAGGCGCGCGTGTGGCCGTCGACGGGCGGGAGGTGGGGCCCGTGCACCGCACGTTCGGCGACGTGGGACAGGGTGAGGTCGTCGCCTTGATCGGCAGCGGCGGGACGCTCGAAGTGGCGGTGCGCGACGGTAGCGCCGCCGCGACGCTCGGCGTGAAACCTGGAACGGAGGTGCGGGCGCGGGTTACTCGACCCGCGTGAGCACCAGCTCTTCCCGATCGACCGTTTCGGTGCCGAAGCCGGCGATGGCGAGCGAGCGCACCATCCCCACGCCGGGCAGATAATCGCGCTCGACCGTGGTAGTGGCGAGCGGGCTCCGTTGCTGGACGAGGACGATGTAACCGGGCGCTTCGCCGTTCGGCCCCTTGATCGGGACGGGGCCCCAGATCCGGTAGCTCTGGCGCACGCTCTGATCGCGGGAGACGTACTCCCACTGCGAGCCCATGATGACCGGCCAGGGGAAGAAGATTTGCGGCGGGTCGAACGTGAGCGACTCGTCCTGTGCCGTGCGCTTCACCGCGGCGATGCCGCTGTCACCGAATTCCCACCATTCGTCGGAGAATGGCACCCCCCCTCGCGCCCAGCTCACCCGCGCATGCTCGCCGTCGATCTTGGCGAGCGTCGCCGTGACCGTCGCGCGCACACGACCGTCGGCATCGAGCGTCGCGCCGGGCGGCGGTTCGGCGTTTTTCGTGATTTCGCCCGCTTCCTGCACAAACCGGTAGGTCCACACCATCCCTTTGGAGAGCGGCATCAGGGCGGACAGCTCGCGCAGACCGCGAACGTCCGGCACGACGCGCAGCTCGGTCGATTTCCAGGGGCGTCCGTCGGCCGTGATGTCGACGCGGTATCGGCCGGGGGGAAACCAGTCAAGTGAATAGCGGAATACGCCGGTCGTGTTCCCGGGACTCAAATCGAGGTTCGTCGTCCCCAGGACCTCATTGGGCGGGAAGGCCCGACCCACGTCGACGGCGATCCAGGACGCCTCGAGGTGCGAGAAGCGCTCGCCATCCGAGAGGCGGAACGCGACGTCGATTTCGCCCACGGCGCTCGGGAACACCGACGTCGGATAGACCGGCGACGCGTCGGCCGCCGAGGCGAGACACGGCTGGATGAAGCCGGCGCCGTCGTTCTGGCTCGAGGCTTGAGCGGGGAGGCAGACGACGGCAAACGCGAGCGGGACGAATCGAGTGAGCTTCATTGCTGCCCTAAGGAGATAACCCCGGAGCAGGCTTTGCGCCATCAGTCTCGGGTAGTACGCGGGCGGGCTAGCGTCCCTTGCGTTCTTCGGCAGGTGTTTCGATGCGCACCTGATCCATCACACGGTCAGCGAATCCGGGTTGGGGCGCGAGGCGTTCGAGGTGGGACAGCTCGAGAAACAGCTGGCGTTCGCGTTCAGCCGTCGCACGGCAGGCGTCACACTGGGAGAGGTGAATGGCCCGCACGGCCGGCAGCAAACCTTCGGCCCACTGTTCCACTTCTTCGGCACTCAAATGCGCGGTGTGCTTATCGCTCATAGGGTATCCTACGCGCTCCGGTAGTCATGGGTTTCAGTCCCGCCGATCCTGGAGCAACGCGCGCAATTCATTACGCGCGCGGTGGATATAGGTCTTGACGGTGCCGAGCGGGAGGTCCAGGATCTCGGCGATCTGTTCGTACGGGTGTCCCTCGACGTGGCGCAGCAGAATGCACGCGCGGTACTCGGGACGGAGCCGCGCGATGGCCCGCTCGATCGCGCCCCCCAGTTCGCGGGACTCGACTTCGGCGAGCGGACTCCGGCGGGGGTCCGGAAGCTCGAAGGCACTCGCGGCGCGGGCGTCGGCCGTCAGCGCGTTCGGCGCGCCGTCGATTGAGCGGGTTTCGACGGTGCGTTTGCGGAGCTGATCGATCGCCGTGTTGTTCGCGATCTTGAAGATCCAGGACGAGAACTTGTATTCCGTCCGGTACGAGGTGATCCCGTTCAGCGCTTTCACGAATGTTTCCTGCGCCAGGTCTTCGGCCAGCGCACGGTCGCGCACCATGCGATAGAGCAGCGAAAAAATCGGGCGTTCGTAGCGCCGTACCAGCTCGCGGTACGCCGCTTCGCGCCCCCGTTTCGCTTCCGCCACGACTTCCGCGTCGCTGGCGGCCGTCAGGTTGGACGGTCTATCTTTCGCGCTTATGACGCCGTCTCCCGCTCTGGAAGTCTCTCGAGTAGATGGTGGCGAGACGAAGCGCTCTTACGTGCGCAGCATGTTCACCGCCATCGCGCCGCGCTACGACTTCTTGAACCGCCTGCTCAGCCTCAACACCGACCGCCGCTGGCGCGAGGCGGCGGTGCGCCGGCTCGGCTGGGAGCGGGCGCCGGGCGGCTCGTATCTCGACCTCTGCGCCGGGACGCTCGATCTCGCCGCGACGCTCGTGCGCCAGACCGGATTTCACGGCCGCGTGATCGGAGCCGATTTCGTGGTCCCGATGCTCGCGCGGGGCGCCGCCAAGGCGCCGCGCCTTTCCCCCGTCGGGGCGGACGCGCTCCTGCTCCCGTTCGCGGATGAGTGCTTTGACGGCGCCATGGTCGCGTTCGGGATCCGGAATTTGGCGAATCTGGATGCGGGACTCCGTGAGGCGGCGCGGGTGCTGAAACGGGGCGCCCGCTTCGTGGTGCTCGAATTCGCGACCCCCCGCCACGCCGCGCTGCGTGCGCTCTATCTCTTCTATTTCCAGCGACTCCTGCCCGCGATCGGACGTGCGGTGTCGAAACATAGAGACGCCTATAGCTACCTGCCAGAGTCCGTGCGGGAATTCCCGGAACCCGAGGCGCTGGCCCTGCGGCTCGAGCGCGCCGGATTCCGGCAGGTGGGGTTCGAACGGCTGTCGGGCGGCATCTGCGCCATTCATCATGGCACTCGATAACCTTCGCGCCTTCGTCGCCGCCATCGAAGCGGGTGGAGAGCTACGGCGGGTCTCCCCTTCCGTATCGATCGACCGTGAGGTGACCGAAGTCGCCGACCGCTGTATGAAATCCCCCGGTGGCGGGCCGGCGCTCCTGTTCGAGCATCCACGCCTCATGAGCAACGCGCCGTCCCGGTTTCCGGTAGCGGTCAACCTGTTCGGGTCGGAACGGCGCATGGCCATGGCGCTCGGCGTCGAATGCCTGGACCACATCGGCGATCGACTCACGGCATTGCTCGAGCTCAAGGTGCCGGACACGCTGTTCGGCAAGCTCGCGATGCTGCCGCAGCTCGCCGAGGTGGCCAAGTTCCCGCCCAAAACCAGCGGCGGCCGCCCGCCCTGCCAGGAGACGGTGCTGCGCGGCGCGGACGTCGATCTCTCGCTCCTGCCCATCCCGAAGTGCTGGCCCGAGGACGGCGGGCCCTACATCACGTTGCCGGGCGTGATCACGCGCGACCCCAGGACCGGGGTGCGCAACGTCGGGATGTACCGCGTGCAGGTGATCGGCAACGACACGGTCGCCATGCACTGGCAGCGCCACAAGGTGGGCGCGGCGCATTGGCGCGAGCTGGCGGCTCGCGGCGAGACCATGCCCGTCGCGATCGCCCTGGGCGGCGATCCGGCGAGCATCTACGCCGCGTCGGCGCCGCTCCCGCCCAGCATCGACGAGTTCCTCTTCGCCGGATTCCTGCGGCGTGAGCCGGTGCGGCTCGCCAAGGCCGTCACGTCCGATCTCGAGGTTCCTGCCGAAGCCGAGTTCGTGCTCGAGGGGTACATCGATCCGCGGGACGAGCTGGTGCTCGAGGGCCCGTTCGGCGATCACACCGGGTTCTACTCGCTGGCGGACTACTATCCCAAGGTGCACATCACCGCGATCACCATGCGCGCGAATCCCGTCTACCCGCACACGATCGTGGGCCGGCCGCCGATGGAGGACTACCATCTCGGCCACGCGACCGAGCGGATCTTCCTGCCGCTCTTGAAGCTCACGAGCCCTGAGATCGTCGACATCCACATGCCGGCGGAAGGCATCTTTCACAATCTCGTGTTCGTCAGTATCGACAAGCAGTATCCCGGGCAGGCCTACAAGGTGATGAACGGGCTGTGGGGCCAGGGACTCATGTCCCTCGCCAAGTGCATCGTGGTATTCGACAAAGACGTGAACGTGCGCGACCCGAAGGAAGCGTGGTGGGTGGCGCTCAATCACATCGATCCCGAGCGCGACGTACGCTTCACGCTGGGGCCCATCGACGTGCTGGATCACTCGAGCCGCGCGTTCACGTTCGGCTCGAAGATGGGCATCGATGCCACGCGGAAATGGAAGGAAGAAGGCTTCACGCGCGAGTGGCCCAACAAGATCGTCATGGACGAAC
>DATIWU010000152.1:0-35143 GCA_035519195.1 Gemmatimonadales bacterium | reverse complement strand
CGAAAATCGAAATCACAAACAGCGCGGTGATATTGGTGCGGACCTTCTTGAACCAGAGCAGCCAGGGCAGAAACGCGTTGCAGATGTTCATGGTCCAGCCGGCCCACCAGAACCGGCCGAACGCGCGGTAGATGAAGGCCGCGCGCTCCGGTGTCGGCCCGCCGTACCACGCTACGAAATTCTCGGTGCTATAGGCGTAGCAGACGATCATGCCGGTCAGGAGACACAGCTTGGCCAGATTCTCGAAATGGTGCACCGTCACGACCTCGTCCAGCCGGAACAGCCGGCGCATGGGGACGAGCAGCGTGATCACCATCGCGCAGCCCGAATAAATCGCTCCCGCCACGAAGTACGGCGCGAACAGCGTCTCGTGCCAGGCGGGGACCTGGGCCATGGCGAAATCCCACGACACCACGCTGTGCACCGACAGCACGAGCGGGGTCGCCAGCGCCGCGAGATAGAGATAGGCGGGGCGGTAATGCCGCCACTGATCGTTCGTGCCGCGCCAGCCGAGCCCCGTGATCGTATACAACTTCTTCCGCCAGCCCGTGGACACGTCGCGGATCGCCGCCACGTCGGGAATCAGGCCCATGATCAGGAACAGGGTCGACACGGTGAAGTAGGTGCCGATGGCGAACTCGTCCCACACGAGCGGCGACTTGAAGTTCGGCCACAAGCCGCGCTGGTTCGGGTAGGGAACGAGCCAGTAGAAGAACCATTGCCGCCCGATGTGAATCAGCGGAAACAGTCCCGCGGTCATGACCGCGAACACCGTCATCGCTTCCGCCGTCCGGTACACGGCGGTGCGCCACCCCGAGCGGAACAGAAACAGGATCGCCGAAATCAGCGTGCCCGAGTGCGCGATACCAACCCAGAAGACAAAGCACGTGATGTAGATCGCCCAGTAGGTGGGCATCGAGTACCCGGCGAGCCCGAGGCCGTAGCGCAGCAGATAGAGCAGGCAGATGACGCCGACGGCGAGCAGTGTGACGGCGGCGCCCAGCAGGGCGTAATAGCCCTTACTCGGATTCCCGAGCGTGTGCGCCACAATGCGCGTGACGCGATCGTACGTCAGCCCCTCATGGGTGCGCTCAGGTGCGCGGATTTCGGTCATAGTCATTCAGGACTCCCCCCCACCCTCGCTCTCCCCGCCGTGCACGACGCGAGCGAGATAGGTGATTCCCGGTTGGGTGTTGAGCTCCTCGAACACGTGATAGCCGCGCGGGTCGGCCGCGAGCTGCGCCACGCGCGACGTCGTGTCGTGCAGGTCGCCGAACACGATCGCCTCGGACGGACACCCCTGCGCGCACGCCGGCAGGATTTCGCCGTCCTTGACGTTGCGGTCCTCGAGTCGCGCCTGGTGCTCCGCTCCGCGGATCCGCTGCACGCAGAACGTGCACTTCTCCATCACACCTTTTTCGCGCACCGTCACGTCGGGATTGAGCTGCCAGTCGAGCGGTGACGGCCACGCCTCCCACTCGCCGCCCGGTTCGGCGAAATCATACCAATTGAAGTAGCGGACCTTGTAGGGGCAGTTGTTGGCGCAGTACCGCGTCCCGACACAGCGGTTATAGATCTGCCCGTTCAGCCCGTCCGTCGTGTGATAGGCCGCGAACACCGGGCAGACCGGCTCGCACGGAGCCTGCCCGCACTGCTGGCACAGCATGGGAGTGACCACGCTGCGGACGGGCTTGCCACGGCGCTCGCCGCCACGGTAGTAGCGCTCGATGCGCATCCAGCTCATCTGGCGATGCCGCATCACCAGGTCTTCACCGACCGTGGCAAGATTGTTCTCCGCATAACAGGCGGTCACACACGCCGAGCATCCCGTACAGCGCGACAGATCGATGACCATGCCCCACCGCGGCTTGGCCCCGGCGTAGTCGCCGAGTGACGCTTTCTGGCGCTGCGCCTCTGCCCAGCCCGCCAGCGCGCTGTCGGCGTACGCCGGACTCTCGCGCCGTTCGAACGCGCGCTCACCCGGCTCGAGCTTCGCCGCTTTCGCGAGCGGCAGGACCCGGACGATCTCGTGTCCCGTGCCGAGCTGCCTCGAATCACCGGCAGACGTGGCCAGAAACCGGTGCTCGCCGGTCCGACGGGCGGACACGCCGATGGCGAACGTCCGGCCGCCGTACGCGTTCGGAGTTGCGGCGAGCAGGTCGAACGCGTTGAACGAGCGGTCGCGCGCGTACCGCCCGTAGGCGCGATGGCCTTGACCGGTCGGCACCGCGATCACGTCCGGCCGGATGCCCGGAGTGATCCACACGGGCGCGCGAACCGCGCCGTACGGAGACGTGAGCACGAGGTAGTCGCCGTCCACCACACCCCACGTGGCCGCGGTTTCCGGATGCACTTCCACCCAGGCGTGCCAGGCGATCTTCGACACCGGATCAGGCAGCTCCTGGAGCCACGGCTTGTTCGCCCCGCGCCCGTCGTGCAGCGACGGAGACGGGAAGACGATCAGTGTGGCATCGGCGCCGTTCCCTTCGAGCTGCGGCAGCGCCGGCTTGCCGGCCATGATGCGGGCCGCATCGGCCGAGAGTCGTACCGTCTGCTCTGGAGCCGCGCTGTAGATCCCGCCGTGCTGCAGGGCATCGTTCCAGAACTCGTCGAAGCTCCTGCCCTTGCCGAACCGCGTCTGGAGCGCTTTCCAGCGACCCTGCAGGTATTCCTTATAGCTGCCGCTCTTGCCGGCGACGGCAAGCAAGACATCACCCGCGGGCCTCGTGTTCTGGAACACGGGCTGCATGGCCGGCTGCTGCAGGGCGAAGACTTCGGCGCGCGGCCGGCTGTCGTTCCATTGTTCGAGCGGATGCTGATCCGGCAACACGAGATCCGCCGCGCTCGCGGTCTCGTCCAGGGTGGTCGCGAACACGACCTTGAATCCCACCTTGTTCCACCCGGCCCAGAAATTGTTCACTGAGTGGCCGGGGTTCGTCCCGTGCACCACGAGGACCGCGACCTTGCCCTCCTGCATGTCCGAAACGAGGGCCGCCATGTTCTTGAACGGGTTCGTCTCGCCCCCGCTCTGACTGGCGCCGAACCGGACCGTCTTCCCGAGCGCTCCCGTGACGTAATTCAGGATGTTCGCGGCGGCCACGATCTCCGCGCCGTTGGGATACTGCGCCGCCACGCCGCCCGCGACCGCCAGGGCGTGTCCCGCACCCACGGCGGCGAACTCACGAGCCAGCCGCTCGATGACCCCTCCTTCGATTCCGACGGCATCGGCGACGGCGCCGGGGGAGTGGCGCTCGAGCAGGTCCTTCAGGCGCCCTGTGTCGGCCGGGACCGCGATCAGCCGCTCGGACACGATCACGTGGGCGAGCGCGAGCGCCAGCAGGCCTTCAGATCCGGGGGCGGCGGCGATCCATTCGTCCGCGTTCATTCCGGTCAGGCACATTCTCGGACCGACGAAGACGAACCGGGCCATCGGGGTGTCGCCCCCACGCGTAAAGCCGTGCGCGCGCGCGAAGTCGTTCTGGTATTCGACGGACGAGCCCCAGGAGTCGAGGAAATCGGCGCCGAACGAAATGATGTACCGGGCCGCCGCGAAATTGTACGCCGGGATCTCGCTCGTGCCGAACGCCAGGCGGTTGCCCTCGCGCAGCGCCTCGAACGCGAAGGCCTCATACGTGACGTGGCGCGCCCCGATGGCCTTGGCCCATTCGTCCACGAGATCACCGAAACTGCCCGACTCATTCCCTGTCACGATCGCGACCGCCGGGGCGTTCGCACCCTTCAGCCTGGAGCGAAGCCGCGCCAGCGCGTCGTCCCAGGAAATTTTTTCGAGCTTCCCCTGCGGGTTGCGCGCGAGTGGATCGGTCAGACGATCGGGGTTGTAGAGGCCCTGGAGCGCCGCCTGGCCTCGGGCACACAGCCGGCCACGACTGATCGGCGACTCCGGATTGCCTTCGAGCTTGATGACGCGGCCTTCGCGCACCTTGGCGTGCAGCCCGCACCCCGACCCGCACTCGCGGCAGGTCGTGGCGTACCACGTGGCGATCCCGGGAACCTGATCTTCCGGCTGCACGAGATACGGGATCAGCTTCTCGGAGCTCTTCGCGTCCACCCGGCAGGCGCCGAGCGCCGCCGCCCCACCACCGGTGGCGCCGAGGATGGCGAGAAACCGCCTGCGATTGATGCCGCCGTCGCTCATCGCTCTCCCTCTCGTGCGCTCAGTAGTGACATACCGTGCAATCCCGGGTCACCTTCTTTTGCTCGTGACAGTTGATGCACCAACCCATGGTGAGCGGCTCCACCTGATGGACCTGCGCCATGCCGCGAACGTCCCCGTGGCACGTGGTGCAGCTCTCGGTACCGAGTGCCTTGATGTGACGCATGTGCGGGAAGTGAACGAAGCGCGGAAGATTGTGAATGCGGACCCACTGCGGGGTGGCTTTGTCGGCCCAGTCCTGGCGCACTTTCTTGATCTCGGCCTGATGCGTGGGAGGCGTTCCGCTCACAATCTGATGGCAGCCGAAGCAGGTCTGGAGCGACGGAATGCCCGGCTCGCTCGAAACCGTCACCGAGTAGTGACAGTACAGACAGGGGATGAGATTCTGGCCCGCGTGCACATCGTGCCGGAAAAAAATCGGCTGACGCGGCCCGGAGAGGGAAGCCGTGTCTTTGATCACCGGTGCGTTGTATCGAGGCGTGGTCTGGGCGTTTTGGGCGGTGGCGGGAACGACGCTGCACACCACCACCCCAATCCACGCCACGACCATACGACGCCTATTCGTCATCCGGGCGCTCGATGGCGAAGGGGGCGGCGAATGTAGCCTTCGTCCCGAAGGGCGACAAGAGGGCTCCGCCCCTATTCGGGACGCGCGAGAATTTGGTGCTTCAAGCGGACGATCTGCACGAACTCGTCCGCCGCCTCGAGATCGGGTAGCTCCATCCAGCACCAGCGGACTCGCGCCGACACGGGTCCACCGGCCAGCGCCTCACGCAACCGCGACGCGAGACCGTTCGATTGCGACAGCTCGCGCTCTTCCTGCTCGGTGACGATGAACGTGGCGCTGACGCTCGATTCCATCGGATGGAGATAGCCGAGCTTCCGGCCACCAACCTCGTACATCCAGACCCACTTCCAGGCCGTCCCCATGAAGACGACCTGTTCGGTCACATGCTTCAACGAGCGCACGCCTTCGCGCGCCGCCTTGAAGCGCTGTGCCGCCCGGGGCGGCAGATCCTTGAGCGGCGCATCCACCTTCGGACGCTTGCGAGGATCCTTGTAGAGGGTGGTAGCCCAGTAACCGGGTGGTTGTTTCTCAAGCGGTATCATCAAGTCACATAAAGTAGAGCGAGGCCGGTGGGTCGAAAAGGTCAGGAGTCGACGAGTCGGGCGCGCGCCGCGAACCGCCCGGAGTCGAGGAGCTGCCCCGCCGAACGGATGGGGACCGCCATCCGACCGTCCCTACCCATCTCGAGCGCGATCACGTCGACGTCGGCACCGAACCAGCGATCGCTCGGCTCCAGGTCCGACGTATACACAAAACGCGGCAGCCCGGCGACCGCGAGCACCGCCTGCGAGCCGATACCGGATTCGGGCATCGTGCCTGCCCAGAGATCGGCGCCGTATTCCTCGGCGACGCGGTAGATGCGGCATACCTCGGCGAGGCCGCCCACCCGATGCACCTTGATGTTCCACACCTCGGGACCTTCGAGCGCGGCGATCTGCCGCGCCCAGCTCGCGCTGCGCAGCGTTTCATCGAGGCAGATCGGCGTGCGCAGCGCGCGCTTGAGCTGCGCGTGCCCAAGCAGCTCGTCGGGTGCGAGCGGCTGCTCGATGTACAAGAGACCCGAGTTGTCGAGCAGACGCAGCGGGCCTTCGTCCTCGGGCCAGCGATACGCGCCGTTCGCGTCCACGGTGAGCGGCAGCTTCGTGCCCTCGAGGCCGCGACGCGCGGCCTGCACCGCGAGCGCGTCCCATCCCGGCGCGACTTTGATCTTCACGCGCCGGTATCCGCGCTCCACGGCCCGGGCAACCCGCCGGGTGAGCGTGTCCGGCTTGCGGTCTTCGGGGATCCCGAGCGCGACGCCGCAGGGGACGGTAGACGCCGTTGGCCGGTGCAGCCGGTTCGAGACGAGCTCCGCGAGCCCGATGCCCTGGCAGGCCGCCTCCAGGTCCCAGGCCGCCGTTTCGACTCCCGCGCGCGCGAAGGGGTTACCACGCACGTTCTCGCGGAGCACGGCGTCCAGCGATTCAGCGGTCTCGAAGTCGCGGCCGCGCACGCGCGGCAACAGCGTCTCGCACAAGAGAGCGCGCGCGCTCGACACCGTCTCCTCGGAATAGAACGGGAGGTCGAACGGCGGCGATTCTCCGTATCCCACGTGCCCATCCGCGTCGTGGAGCGCCACGATCAGCGAGTGCCGCGCCGGCACCGCACCCCCCGAGATAATGAAGGGCTCCACCAGCGGCAGCACGAGATCGAACAGCTCGGCGCGCTCAATCCGCATGGCGTGCGAGATCAAGAAAATGCAGCATGCCGTTCCGCCGCTCGAGCCGGCCGCGCCGCTCCAGATCGAGCATCGCGGCCACGAGACCATCGGACGGATCGAACATGAGCTTGTGCAGCGCGCGTTGTGTGCGGGAGCCCTGGAGGGCCGGATATTCCGAGAGCGGCAGCTGGAAAAACGTGTGCAGCTGGACGCTCGCACATCCCCGCAACGCATACTCCACCACCAGCCGGCCCGAATGGATGTTGCCGGTGCCGGAGAGACGGCGGATGGGCGGGTGGGCGGATGGGCGGATCGTGAAGGCGTCGAGCACCCGCAGATTTCGCTCGCTCAACTCCCAGCCGCCGTACGCCACACCTCGCTCCGCATCGAACAGACGATTGAAACACACCAGCGTGTCTGCGTCGGCGCACGCGTCCATCATTTCGAGTTGAAAGGCATCGTCGAAGCGCGCGTTCATGAGTTTCACCGCGATCCGAACCGGCATCGGGGATGCGGCGCGAATGCGACCAGGTATTTCCGACAGCCAGCGGATGATCTGCGCGCGGTCGGCGGCGAGGCGATCGCCGGCCAGGGTCGGAGAGAAATCGATTTCGAGGAGCAGCGGGGGCTCTCCCCATGCCGAGGCGAGCTGGCCAGTCGTGAACTGGTACTCTGCTTCGTGAAACGGCTCGTCGAGCGCCGGCAGGTGATACTTTACGGACGGGATCGCGGGCATCCCCGTCGTGGCCCACAGCCGGCGGCCCGCACGCACCAGCGCGAGATACTCCTCGAGCGTGCGATCCCAGCCCCTCCCCTTCCAGGTCACCGTCCAGCCCGTGCGACCGTCCGCCGCCTCGCGCCGCTCGACCTTCATCCGGGTTTCGTGAATCGCCCAGGCTGACATGCTCCGAGTCCCGGTGCTGTCTTCGGCGATGACGGTTTTCAGGACCACGAAGGCCAGGCCCGCGGCCGCGTCTTCCTCGAGTTGCGCGGCGTTGAGCGACAGCTGGCCCGAGCCCTTGCCGATCGGGTGCGGGAGGGAAACCCCCAGGTAGCGCGCGGAGAGATCGATCCCATAGGTCTCGCGAATGTGTCCGGCAAGGTCGGGAGGACACTCGCGCTTGAAGCGTTCGAAGTCGCGCTCGAGGTCAGCCTGGGTCACTGGGCGCGCGCTTCGCGTACGGCACTCCGCACCCGCGACCGATCGCGCTCGTCGAGCGGCGGGCCCCAGGGATCGTCGCACGCGTCGTCCGGAATCACCCGCTCGGCGGCGAGGGCCCACAGCATGCGACGGATATAGCCTTCCATCGGCGCGGTAAACGTTGCGGCGGCGAACCGATCGATCCGGGCGGACAGGGTGTGAAACGCGGGGTAGTCCTCGCCCACATATGCCTTCAATAGCTGCGCCTGCAGGTCGGTAAGCGCCGACCCCATGCCGATCAAGGCGCCGCTCGCGCCGAGCATGAGCGAGTAGCCGAGAAACCGATCTTCTCCGGTGATCAAAGCTTTATCCGGATAGGCGCGGAGAATTTCGGCGATCGATTGGAACGTGATAACGGAATCGAGCGTCGCGATCTTGATCCCCACGACTTCGGGAAGGTCCATGATGCGGCACAACGTCTCGGGATCGTACGCCACTCCGCCGGCCGCTTCGTACAGATAGAACGCGAGGACGGGCAGTTCCGCGCCCAAGGCGCGGTGGTACGAAACCGGATCGTCGCGGCGCGGAAACGCGAGCACGGCATCGGCGCCGCCCGCGCGGGCTTCGTGCGCCATGTGCGGTGAGTTGGCGCCCGCGACAACCACGCGACCTGGTAGCGCGGCGCGCCACGTGGCGAGCACGGTCCGCCGGTCGCCAGGGGCGAGATAGGGACCGCGCCCGGTGTGCGCCCAGACAGCGACCCCCGAGATCGCCTGCCCCGCCATCCAGCGCACATACGCCTGCTGCGCGTCTTCCGCGAGCGTCGATCCGCGAAACGGCACTGGAACGGCGGGAATCAATCCGCCCAGCCGCGCGGCTAGTTGCTCAGCCGCGCGGGCGCTCATGCCCCGATCCCCTTCCGCACGTTCGCGGACTCGACGCGCTCGCGTTGATCGGCGTTCAGGTCGAGGAGGTCGAGTTTGGCGATGGCGGTCTCGGGCAAGCGCAGTGGCTGCCCGGTGCCAAACACGAACCGGTCGACGCCAACGGTTCGCAACAGCGTTTCGAGGTGATCCTCGGGAGGTCCCCAGATCCAGCTGATGTCCCACCAGATGCGCGCCGCCTCCTCCGGTGTGGACCCGAAGTGCACCTCTTCTATGAATCCCCGATCGGCGTGCGTGATGATGAAGCGCGCATCGGGGTCGGAGCGCACCAGTGCGCGCACGGCGGCGGCCGGCAGCTCGGGTGCGCGGTCGTTGGGGTGCCGCTGGCGTCCATCTTCCAGCCGTACGGCCATGAGCAGCGCCACGCGGGCCGCACTGCACGCCGCCACGAGCACGCGCATCTCGGAACCCGCCGGATCCAGCCCGTAGAACGTGGGATCGCAGCGGACCGCCGGCACACCACGATCGACGGCCTCACCGAGTGCGTCCTCCCAATGCGCGAACCCGGGATGCACGGCGGGAACGGGCCGGAACCGCGACTCGGCCGACGTGGTCTCGTAGAGCCAGGCATTGCCGTCTTCGGGCGACTTCCAGAACACGCTGGGGAGATGACTGACCCACGCCTCGTCGATGGCCGCTCGGTCGAGTGCGGTGCGGATCCCGGCGGCGGAAGTACCCGGGACACGGCGAAACGGATACGCGCCGACGAAGCAGTTGACGTCGATGCGCATCAGTCGGACGGAAACGCGGCGCGGGGAAAGATCCGCGCGGCATTCTTCCATTGCACGGCTTCGAGCGCGGTCCTTCCCAGCACCCGCTCGAGATAGCGCAACTTGGCCCAGCCCGTGTCCATCGTGAGATCGCAGCCCCAAAGCAGGCGGTCCACTCCCACCGCGTCCACGCACGACTCGAGCATCCCGCCATCAACCCCGCTGCCCGAAAGGTCCACCAGCACGTTCGAGGCATCGCGCACGGCCGCCAGGGAATGCTCCCAATCCCCGCCGCCGCCGATGTGCGCGAGAATGAAATTGACTTGAGGATGCCGCGCGGCGAGCGCGGCGAGCTCCGCCGCGTCGGACGCCTCTTGCCCGGGCCAGTCGCGGCGCCGGTGCTGCCAGATGTGATGCAAAATCGGCACTCGAACCTCGCGCGCCGCCTCGCAGATCGGGTCGAGCAGCCGGTCGGTCGCTCGCCGGCTCGCCGCCAGCTTGATGCCGATCATGCCGAGGCTCAAGCAGCGTTGAATCTCCCCCAGCGCGTGGGCGGTGTAGTTCGGGTTCACCGTCGCGTAGCCGCGCACGCGGCCCGCGTGGCGACGCGCCAGGTCGACAAGGGCCGTGTTGCCGTATTCGAGGTCCGCCGGCGATGGGAAATACGTGGGCGACGTGTGCCCCCAGCTCCCCAGGATCGAAGCCACGTGGACCGTTATCCCGATCCGCTCCCCCGCGCGCAACCGGCTCGCGTTGCGTTCCGCCCAGTCGGCGCGAGGAGTGCGGTCATGGTAGAAATGGGCGTGCACGTCGATAAGCATCGGGGGAAGGTAGTTAAACCACGCCACGACGCCACGTTGCACGAGTGACCCACCGTCATGTGACGTGGCGTCGTGGCGCCCTGGAACGGTTTTCCTATCTTAGGCCGTGCCTGCTACACCGCCGCTTGGGCCGTCCGGGCCGTCCGGGCCGTTCAAGCCATCCGCTCCCCGTCCCCCGAGCCAACCGCCGCGGGGGCAAACCGCGCCCGGTGCGGTACGTCCGGTCACTCCGGTACGCCCGCCGGCCGCGCCGAAAAACGTCGCCCCGGTCAAACCCAAGCCGAAGGTCGTCGTCACCAAACCGGCGCGACCGCGGCCCGCGCCGTCGTGGGTCGAGCGGGCGCGGCGCATCATGGTGAGCCCCGCAGAGGAATGGACGGCGATCAAGGCCGAGTTCACGACCACGACACCGATCTACCTGCGATTCCTGGTTCCCATGGCGGCTATCGGACCAGTCGCGGCCACCATCGGGACGATTATGTCCGGCGGAGAGCGCAGCTCGCTCGCGGGGACGTACACGATTTCCACGGTGGACGCGATCACGCGCGGTGTGTTGGAGTATGCCCTGAACCTGACGGGGGTCTATCTCTTCGCCGTGGCGATTGCGATGCTCTCGGCTGCTCTGGGCGGGCAGGGGAATCGGGTGCAAGCGCTCAAGGTGGCCGCGTACGGGAGCACGCCCTACTGGCTCGCGAGCGGGCTCGCGGTCCTGCCCAAGCTCACTCCCATCGGTTTGCTGCTGAGCCTGTACAGCGCGCGCCTGTTTGCCTCCGGTCTCACGACGGTGACCGACGTGCCGCCTGAGAAATCCGCACTCGCCACGCTCGTAACCGCGATCGGCGGGATCGTCATCGTCCTCTTGATCAGCGCGACCCTGCAGCTCGTCGTCGGTTAAGCTCGCTTCAACGCCACCCTTGTCACACCGCTCTCGCGGGCGAGCAGCGGGGTGGCTGCCACAAGACCGACCACCGTCCAGGCGCCGAGGGCGACGCAGTCGAGCCCGATCGGCAGCTCTCCTCCATACGGCGTCCCCGCCCACGGCGCGAGCAGTGCGTGCTTCAGGAGATCGACAGCGTAGGTGAGCGGGTTCACATACGTGACCAGCCGCAAAATTGGTCCGAGATTCCGGACCGGATAGAGCGCGCCGCTCAGGAACAGCATCGGAAAGATCACGAAATTCATCACGCCGGCAAAATTCTCGATCGAACGAATCGTGGCCGCCAGCAAGAGGCCCAGTGCGCCGATCGCGAGACTCGAGAGCAGGACGGCACAGAACGCCAGGCCCAGCGCTCGCCATCCGGGATCGAGGTGGACGAGGGGCAGCAGGATGGCCGCCACGATGACCGACTGCATGGTTCCGAGCACCATCGCGCCGAGCGCCTTGCCGAGCGCCACGGTGCCGTGACGAATCGGCGCCACCAGCACCATGCGCAGCACCCCGGCATCACGGTCGGTGACAGTGGACAATGACGCCAGCAGCGCGCCGAACATCACGACCATCCCCAGCAAGCCGGGCGCCATGTACTGGCGATAGTCGAGCCCCTCGCTGCTCCTGAACAGGGTGGCGAATCCCGCCCCGGCGAAGATCAGCCACACAAACGGCCGTCCGATGCTCGAGAGAAAGCGACCGCGCTGGCGCACGAAGCGCATCAATTCCCGAACGACGATGCCGTAGATCGCTCGCACGCCTACGCCTCGGCCAGCGCGAGCGCGTGACCCGTTCGCGCGAAGAAGACGTCCTCGAGTGTCGCGACGCGCGACGCATCCTTGAGCTCCTGCGGCGTTCCCAGCGCCACCAGATGTCCGCGATCCATGACCGCTACGCGGTCGCACGGTTCGGCTTCTTCGACGTAATGGGTGGTGAGAAAGACGCTCATGCCCTCGTCCCGGCGCACCCCCTGAATCAGCTCCCACAGCGAGCGCCGGGCGCGCGGATCGAGCCCGGCGGTCGGCTCGTCGAGAAACAGGACCTGCGGCTCGTGCAACAGCCCCCGGGCAACGTCCACGGCGCGCCGCATCCCGCCGGAGAGCGTGCGGACGGGAAAGTTGCGGCGCTCATAGAGACTGAAATGGCGCAACAGATGCTCGATGCGCGGACGCGCGACGCGACCCGGAATGTTCCACAATCGCGACGCGAAGCGGAGGTTCTCGAGCACGGTCAGGTCACGATCGAGCGTGGTCTCCTGGAACACGATGCCGATCGCACGTCGCACGGCGACGCTCTCCGACACCACGTCGTGCCCGGCCACGCGTGCGGCGCCCCGGCTGGGCCGGAGCAGCGTGGCGAGGATCTGCACGGTCGTGGTCTTCCCCGCCCCATTCGGCCCCAGGAATCCGAAAAATTCCCCGGCGCGAACCGTCAGATCGAGCGCATCGAGCGCGCGCACCGCACCGAAATCCTTGCCTAACCCTCGGACCTCGATGGAATTCCGCTCGCTCATTCCCGGGAGGCGAACGCTCGGGAGCTGCGCGCGGCGCGGTAGGTCCAGCCCTCGTCTCCTCCGCCGCTCTCGTGCAACGCCGCATCGATGAGGTGGCGATGGGGAGAGAGCGAACACACGGGATCGGTCGCCGCCGCGTCGCCGGCGACGAGAAACGCCTGGCACCGGCAGCCGCCGAAGTCCACGTCCTTGCGGGCGCACGAGCGGCACGGCTCGGGCATCCACGCGTCGCCGCGAAATCGGCGGAAGGCGTCCGATTCGCTCCAGATCCACTCGAGCGAACGCTCCCGGGCATTGTCGAACCGCAGCGTCGTGATGCGGCCGGCCGCGTGACACGGCCAGACTTCGCCCGACGGGGTGACCGTCATGTACGAGCGCCCCCAGCCGCCCATGCACGGCTTCGGGTACTGTTCGTAATAGTCGGGAAGCACCCAGACGATCTCGAGCCTGTTGTCCGGTCGCGCTCGTTCCTGTTCCACGACCTGCCACGCTGCCGCGAGCTGCTCCCTGGTCGGCATCAGCGCTCGCCGGTTATGCAGCGCCCACCCGTAGAACTGGGTATTCGCGAGCTCGATGCGTTCGGCACCCAGGTCGCGCGCCAGCCGGATCATCTCTCCAACCTGGTGCAGGTTGCGGCGGTGCAACACGACGTTCACGGTGAGCGGAAATCCCAGCTCCTTCGTGTAGCGATAGGCGGCCAGCTTGTCGGCATGCGATGGAGCGCCCGCAATGCAGTCGGACAACTCCGCCTCGGCGGCCTGAATGCTGATCTGCACGTGATCCAGCCCGGCGGACTTGAGCTCGGCCAGGCGTTCCCGCGTGAGCCGGTAGGCGGACGTCACGAGCGTCTGGTACAGCCCGAGATCGTGTGCCGCTCCTACCAGCTGCGCGAGATCGGGCCGCAAGGTCGGCTCGCCACCCGATAGTCCGAGCTGCAGCACCCCGAGCGCTTTGGCTTCCCGGAATACCCGACGCCATTCGTCGGTCGTGAGCTCGTGCTTGAACCTTGGGCCCGCGAAATCCAGCGGGTTCGAGCAGTAGGGACACTGGAGCGGACAACGGTACGTCAGCTCGGCGAGGAGCCACAGCGGATGCGTCGCCATCAGAGAAAATCTACCACAGCACCAGCCCCTTCGCGGTCAGACCGGCGAGAAATTCCTGCACATCCCGCTCGATCCCCGCGGCGGCGTACCGCTGTTCCAGCGTCCGGCTGATGTCGGCCACGCTGCGATGTCCGTCGCATAGCTCGAGGATTTCCGCACCCGTCGGATTGAGTGCCACCAGTCCTTCGGGGTACAGCAGCACGTGGCGCCGGCGAACTTCATCCCACTGGAGCCGCGCCTTTGCCGCCACGCGCGGGATGTCCCCGGGGCTGGGGGAGCGAGCGGTGGTCAGGGAGGATCCCGTGTCCAGGGGACCGGGCCGCGCTCCACCGCATCGAGCAGCGACCAGAGGACATCGCATTTGAACTCGAGCGCCGCAATCATGTGGTCCTGCAACTCCCGCGTCGTGGCCCGCTCCTTCACGAGCGCCAGAGCGTAGCGGGCGTCGCGCGGCGCCTGGCTCAAGCGGTTGCGGAAATACTGCAGACCTTCCGGATCGATCCACTGATAATGCGTCAGAATCGCGGACAGGCGCTCCCCAACAATCGTGGGCGCGAACAACTCGGTCAGGGACGCGGCTGCGGCTTCGAGCCACGGCCGCACGCGGCAGAACTCCACGTACGCATTGACCGCGAACTCGACTCCCGGCAGGAGCCAGCGATGGGAGATGAGCGTCTCGCGCGGCACCCCCATCGCCTCCCCCAGGCGCAGCCAGGCTTCGAGCCCACCTTCGTTGGTTGCGTCACCGTCATGATCGATGATCCGCTGGATCCACGCGCGGCGGACATCGCGCTCCGGGCAGTTCGACATCAGTGCCGCGTCTTTGCGGGGAATCGCTTCCTGATAGTAAAATCTGTTGGCGACCCAGAGCTGTAGCTCCGCCCGGCTCAACTCGCCGCGATGCATACGCTGGTTGAACGGATGTCGGTTGTGATACCGCGCCTCACCGATCGCGCGCAGCTCCGCTTCGAGCTCGGCGGGAGACCGGGGCGCGGTGCGAGCGGGCTCGCGCTTCACAATTCGAACTCCATGCCATCCTCGCCCACCGTCATGCCCGCGCGCTCCACCTGCCCGCGCTCGGACGAGCCGGGATCGAGTATCGGGTTGGTGTTGTTGATATGAACGAACACGGTGCGCTTTGCCTGAAGCTTCGCGAGCGCGGCGAGGCTGCCGTCCGGGCCGCCCAGCGGAAGGTGGCCCATCGCGCGAGCAGTGGCACCGTCTCGGTGCCCGGTGGCACGCGCCAGCTCGGCGTCGGACCAGAACGTACCGTCAAACAGCAGCAGGTCCGCCGCCCTCGCAATGCGCTCCACCCGTTCGTCGATGCATCCGGCAGCCGGGATGTAGGCGAGCACGGGCCCGCCGGACTCTGCACGATCCTCGATCCGCAATCCCACTTCCCAGGATTCGGTGGGCCGCTCGCGGGCGTAGCGCGGCGCGCGGCGGGACAGCGCGACCGCCGTGCACCATAAGCCGGCGCTCCCCCCCTCCGAATCCTGGAGGGCGGTCCGGACACCTTCTGGCAGCCCACACGCGGAGACGCCACCGTATGCGCCCAGCACGGTGAAGAGCGGCCACTCGCGTGTGAGCAGCCCGATTACGCCCGCCGGGGCGTACACCTGTATGGGCTGTGTCGCCTCGCGGAGCAGCATGAGTCCGAGTGTGTGATCGATCTCTGCGTCGGTGAGTACGACGGCCGCGATGCTCGTGTGCCGGGCGCCCCGCGGCCATAGGCTCGGGTGCGCCTGGAGCTGCTGGCGCACGTCAGGAGAGGCGTTGAGCAGTATCCACCGCTCGCCGTCACCGCTTACGGCGACGGACGATTGGGTACGGCTACGTCCGCTGGTTCGCGCGGCCTGGCAGTGTGCGCAACCGCAGTTCCACTGCGGCACCCCGCCACCGGCGGCTGACCCAAGAATGCGTACGCGCATCTAGTCCGAAAAAAAAAGAGCCGAGTCGCTGGACTCGGCCCTTCTGGAGAAGCGGAGACGCCTGGCTCAGGCGTTGCCGGCGTACGCGCCGACTTCCATGCCCAGCTCGACGATCTCGAACTCCGGTTTCGTCCATGTCATGATGGTTCCTCCGTACAGAGAGACCAGCCTCGTCTAGGGAGCCCCGCCACGCAGGCCTGGACGCGCCGGAGCACGAGACTGGATAGCGTTTTTTATACCGTCAAATCCGGGGGCCCGCAAGGGGGGTTTGACTCCGCGCCTTCAGCCCGTGCAGCGTTTCGTCCAGCACCGTGACCGTGCCCGCGATATCGGCCACCTCGTGCGCCAGTGAAACGAAATTGTAGGCGGTCCGCCTGAACAGCACGCCGCGGCGCGCCGCGCCGCGCGCGACTGCCGCCGCAACGTCGTCGCTCGTGAACTCGAGAAAGCACATCTCCGGAACGCCGTGAACCCCGTTGACGAGTGCCTGATGCGCCTCGGCGAGCCGCCGGAATCCGAGCCAGAGGTCCGTCCCGGTAGCGTGAAGCTTGGCGGGCACCCGCTCGCGCTGCATGAGGTCGAGCGTCGCGCGCGCAGCCGCGAGTGACACGGTCTCCGTCGCGAGCGTGGACGAAATCCAGGTGCGCGTCGCCTGCCGCATGATCTCCGCGCGTCCGCCCACTGCGGCCAGGGGGTACCCGTTCGCGAGCGCCTTCCCTAAGACCACGAGATCCGGAGTAATTCCGTAGCGCTCGGCTGCCCCGCCGATGGCGAGACGGAACGCGGTCTTGATTTCGTCGAACACGAGCACGATGCCGGCGTGGGCGGTCTCGCTGCGCAGGACCTCGAGCCATTCCCGGGACGGCTCGGCGTTGATCAGCGGCTCGACGACCACGACGGCGAGACGGTCGCGTTCCGCGCGAATCATGGCCCGCGTGCGCTCCACATCGTTGAACGGCAGCTCCGCGTACAGGGAACGAATCGCCGCGGGCACCCCCGCGGCGCCCGAAGCCTGGCACCAGTCGTGCCACCCGTGGTATCCGCAACCCAGCACGCGGTCCCGGCCCGTTGCCACCCGCCCCAGTCGGACGGCGGCAGCTACCGCCTCGGCACCGCTCTTGAGAAATCGCACAGCCTCGATCCAGGGAATCGCGCGGCACAACGCCTCGGCCAGATCCTCCTCGAGAACGGGCGCGAGGGGGCCGACGCCGCCGTTGGCGATCGCGCTCGTGGCCGCACGGTCGACCTCGGGATGGGCGTACCCGAGCGCCACCGCGCCCAGCGCCATCACATAGTCGACGTAGGCGTGCCCGGTTTCATCCCACACGCGGCAGCCGGAGGCGCGCGCGAAGCGCCGTGGCAGGTCGGGCGCATCAGCGTCATCCGCGCCGAACAGCACGTCGGGCCGCTTACTACCGGTCGACGTGAATCCCGGAACGCGCCAGTCGGTCACTGTATTTCACGACTTCGATCGCCATGGCGCGAAGCAGCTTCACTTCGCGGGCATCGATCGGCGTGCGGTGGATGATCTCCCGCAGAGACCGCAGCACATGCTCTGCGTCCCTGGTCTTGAAGAAGTCGATCGCGGTGAGGCCCCGTGCGATGTCCTCGAACAGGCGCTCGAGGTCACGCGCCTGTGCCGGCCCCGCCTTGCGGCGCGGCGGCTTGAACTCGATCGCATGGTCGCCCGCCGGTGCATCACGAGCCAGCGAAAGCTCGTACAGCATCACGACCACGGCGTGCGCCAGATTGAGTGACGGATATTCGGGGCGCGAGGGAATCGTCACCACGCGATGACAGCGATCCAGCGCTTCGTTGGTGAGCCCCTTGTCCTCCCGCCCAAACAGCAGTGCCACGGGTCCGCTGTCCGCCAGGCCGAGCGCTTCGCGCGCGGCCTCACGGGGCCGCTGGACATTCCGCTTGGCGCTGCGGCCGCGGGCCGTGAAGCCGAGCACGTGCACACAATCGCCGATCGCCGCTTCGAGAGTATCGAAGACTCTGACGCGCGCGAGAATATCGTGCGTCTGGTGGGCGATTCCCCCGATCCGGAATGTGTCGTACTCGCGCGGGGACACGAGCCGCAACTCGTCGAGCCCGAAATTTTTCATGGCGCGGACCACGTGCGCGATGTTCACCAGATCCTGCGGCTCGTGGAGCGCCACGACAATCATCCGATCAGCTCCAACACGCCGAAACGATCCTGACTCTGCCGGTCGCCGCGCAGCCAGACCCAGCCATTCCCCCCGCTCCACACCAGCTGCCCGGCGCGCCGCAGGCGATCGTCGCGCATTTCGTTCACCAGAATGTCGAAGCCATACCGACCGCCCACGTGCACGTGCGCAGCTTCGCTCAGCGCGAGGCGAGCGGTGATCCGGTATCCGGTATCCGTCCGCGCCCACGCTCCGACCAGCTGTTCGGTGCGCGCGGCCGTTCCCGTCACCGGATGCACCCGGAGGCGGCCCGCCTCTTCGGGGACGACGAGGAATCCCAGGATGTCTCCGCCCTCGCCCTCCTGGAAATAGATCTGCACGCCGTCGGAATGAATGTCGTCGGTTTCGTTGTCCAGGCCGAGTGGCGCGGCATCGCGAGGCCGGAACGAGAGCTCGGGCTTCGTCACCTCCACGGCAACATAGAGCGCATCTTCCGTCCAGTTCACGTACGCCGTGGCGGACAGCTCCTCCGGCCCGGGATACGGCTCCTCGCTGCGTCGATACTGATCTTCGGTGTCGATCACGAGCGGCTCCTCGACGTCGAACCCGGCGAGTGAGCCGTCGAGCGGCGGTGGTTCGGCGATCCGGAGCGCCTGTGCCCGCGCTTTGACGGGCGCGTCGATTTCGAGCAGCGGGCGGAAGGGCTCCGCGGCGGGGCGCCTGCCCCCGAGTCGCACGAATCCGCTTTGCGTCTCAACCGACCATCCCGCCGGGCTGAACACATGGCGCTCCAGTCCGCCGGTCGTATCGATCTCGATCACGTCCCCACGGACGCGCACCGACCGGACCACGGGCGTGCTCCCACTCTCGAGGACGGCGATCGAGCGTACCGCCCGTCCCCGTGCTCGAACCATGAGAAACCGCTCGCGAGTGTGTTCGCGTGGCCGCGGCGGCCCCTCCATTCGGAGCAATGGACCGGGCGTGATCACATGAGCGCGCAGCCGCCGGGCCCCGTCGGCCGCTTCCAGGACCAGCGACCCCGGTTCCGCGGTACTCGGCGTGAATCGCTCGACCCCGGAAACGAACTCGTCGTTCACGCTCTCGGGACCCCACGTTCCCGGAGTCACCACGTCAGCGCCACGCAGGTGCCATGGCAGATCAACGGTGTGCTCTTCACGGCTCGTGAGCTCACAGACATCGAGGAGGTACTGCGGGCCGAGCACGACGATGCGCGACAGCTCCCCGAACCGACCCCGCGCCCACGACCACGCGTCGCGAGTTTCGAACGCCTCACACGTCGCATCCCCCCAGCTTTGGGATGTTCCGTCCAGCCGGGGGGCGTTGTGTGCGAGGGTTCCACGGTACCAAAACAGCTCTTGCGCGACATACGACCCCGTGCCGATATCCGGTAGCCAGTAGGTGCCGTCGCCGGAGTAGATGAGATTCAGCCGGTCGGCGTGCGCGTGCCCGCCCCCCGACGGCCCACACTCGAGTCCCGCATATCGTGACCCATGTCTCAGGACCGCGAATCCTTGCGTTTCGAGCAGGCCGCTCCGCGGCGCCCATGGCTCGGTTTCCTGCGGCAGCTCCGGGACCATGGTGAGCAGCGCCCACCACGACAGGTCCGCACGGCCGTGCGGAAGTGGTTCGCCATTGAAGGGCGCATCCTGCAGATAGGACTCCATCAGCTCGGGCGTGACCGGCGGGGCGGCATGCAGGGCGCGTAACCAGCTCCACAGCTCCGGAGCGAGCGCCGCCTCCGCTCGACTCAACGCGAGCAAGGCGGCGAGCCCGACCTCCCACAGCTCTATGTACGCGGGCTGTGCGAGCGACACGCCGAAGCGGGAATCCTTGCGCGCCGGATACGTGCAGTCGGGAAGCGCCGTGAGCGCGGGGGCGCGCAACGCCGCCTGCAACCGCCGCGCCGCCTCGGGCGCGTCGAGCAGCTCGATGCCCGCCTCGCGCGCCCAACCAGCCCCGATCAGCCAGGCGCGCAGCGCGAAAAGGTGATAGTTCTCTCCTTCATACCACAGGCCGTCGGGGCCGAAGCCGCGCGCGAGATGCGCGATCAGACCGGAGGGACTCTCAATCGCGCGACGCGCGAGATCCACGTCTTCGAACCAGACGGCGATCGCCGTCAGAGCAGCGTTATTCCATGTCTGGCGATTGGAAAACCCTTCGTCGAACTCGCCGATCAGGTTGGCCGCCTCGTCGGCAACCTGGCCGACGGCGCGGGCCGTGACTTCGTCGAGTTGCTCGCCCTCGCGCAGGATGAGCGCCGCACTGAGATAATTGCAGAGCCAGATCGATTCGAGATACGTCGAAAAGAACAGGCGACTGGGGCCCAGCACGTTGTCCGTGTTGGCGTAGCCCAGGTACCGCTCCCCATACGCGCGAAGCAGCTCCGCGGCACGGGTCCCCGCTGTTTCATTGTCGGTCAGGACCGCGAGGGTGGCGAGGTGCGCGGCGCGTTCGGCAAGCCACAGGTGCTGGTACCGTGCCCAGGACCGCTCGTGCCGGTCGCCGCGGACCACTTCTCCGCAGCGGGGGCAGCGCTGCGCATTCGGACTGAAGGGATCGAACGAGAGCGGCGTGCCGTCTCGCGGGCAGATGCCGCCATCCTTCGAGAGCAATGCCTTGTGCGCTGGAATGGGCGGCATGCGCTCGAGCACGGGAGCGGCGCGAGCCGTAAGACGCGCCGCAAGCCGGGAAAGATCCGGCGATGCCGCGATTTCCTCTTTGCGCGCGAGGAGCGTCTCGGCCGTCACCATGCGCGCGCCCCCTCGGTTGCCCAGGACACGGGCAGGACCGTCGCACCCAGCTCGAGCGCGGCCCGCTTCGCGATATCGGGCGTTCGCACAATGAAGAACATGCAGCCGCCGGCGCCCGATCCCGCGGCTTTGCCACCCAGCAGTCCGGCGCCCTGCATGGCCCGTTCGAGCTGCCGCATCTCCGGGGTGCTCATCTCGGAATCGAGCGCCTGCTGGTGACGCCAGTTCTCGGCGAGGATCCCGCCGACCTTCGCCAGATCACCTCCTCGCAACGCCTCTCCCATTCGCTGCGCCGCTTCCTTGATTCCCTGCAGCGCCGATCGTACTCCCCCGTCCCCCCGCTGGTACGCGTCCATCACGCGCGCGATGGTCGTGCCCGAGATGCGGGACCGACCGGTGTAGCACAGCAACGTCTGCCGTTCGAGCTCGGCGGCAAAGCCCGGATCGAGCGTGATCGGCTCGATGCCCGTATCCGCTCCGTGAAAGCTCAGTCGATTGAATCCGCCCAGCGCGGCCGCATACTGGTCCTGCTTGCCGCCAGGGATCCCCGCTTCAACGGTCTCCAGGTGCCACGCGTGCTCCGCCAGCTCGCGCTCGGTCATGCGCTCTCCCCGAACGCGGGCGAGCACCGCCACCAACGCGACGTCGAGGGCGCCCGAGCTGCCGAGCCCCGAGCCGGCGGGGATATCGCTCCACGTCGCCAGCTGGCACCCGTGTTGGACCGGGAACATGCGGAGCGCGGCCTTGTGGAGGTCGAGCTGTCCGTCCGCGACCAGGTCCGACGCCCGCGGGCAATCGATCACCAGTCCCTGATCGCGAGATTCGAGCCGGAGCCCGTTGCCGCCGAGTCGCAGCTCCACATGCACGCTCAGCTGGACGGCGGCGTTCACGACGAGCCCGCCTTCGCGCTCGGCGAACGGCGCTACATCGGTCCATCCGCCGGCTAGGTCGAGCCGCACGGGTGCTGTGGAGTGGAATTCCATCTGCTGCGCGCGGCGCCGGGGAGACGGCGCGGGCGCCGGTGATGGCGGCACTGCCCGGGATGGCGTCACGGCGAGACGTGCCATGCGGTGATGGTCGGCAGCTCTCCCCGCAGATCCATCCGAATGCCCGTGATACGCCGGCTCACGGCCTGGAGTCCCCGCGCATAATAGAGGAAGGCAGCCGGCTCCGAGTCGTAAACGACCTGCAATGCCTGCGGCACGCTTTCCGTCGCCATCCCAGCGAGTCGTGTGATGGTTCTCACGTATCCCTGCCCGAGATCCCCCTGCACGCCCAAAAGCGCGGCATCGAATTCGTGCGCCCCATACACCCGGTCGAGAAACGCAGTCAGCTCGAGCTGCCGAATTCGCACGTCGCACCCGACGCGTGCGAGCTGTGACTGAAGCATCTGCTCGAGCGGGGCCTCGCCCGAACCCACCGTCAGGAGCTCGAACCCGATCTTGCGGCCACCAAGCAGGCGACGCGCGGTACTCAGGCGCGCCGGAAGCACGGGCAATGCCTCGGCTGCACCGGGCGCGAGCGGGCGGCTGGCGGCACGTCCGAAGCCATAAAGATAGCCGTCGACGATCTGTTGACGATCGATCGATTCCGAAATGGCGCGCCGCACGGCGGGGTCATTGAACGGCTGTTTCCGCACGTTGAAGACGATGACGTACGGCAACAACATCGGGTAGTCGAGCACCCGGAGGCTCGCATCGCGGGCGGCGAATTTCGCGTGCGCCGGCTGAATGCCAGCAATGTCCAGCTCGCCGTCCACCAGGGCGGCGAGCTTCGTTTGCGGCTCGTCCACCACGACCACGATGAAGCGATCGAGCGCCGGCGGACCGCCCAGCGCTTTCGGAAAAGCCGGATTCGGCGCGAACACCCAGCGCCGGTTTGGCTCATGCAGCACGAATCGGAACGGACCGTTGCCCACGGGCTGCTCGTTCCATGCGGCGCGACGCATCCGCTCCGGCGGCACGGTATCGAGCAAGTGCGCCGGCGCGATCGCCAGGTCCGTGAGCACGTCGGGAAAGCGCGCTTGAGAATCGACAAACGCGATCACGACCGTCGAATCATCGGGAGCGTCGAGCCGCGTGATCGGCGCGAGGTCGCCCTGGCGCGGGTAACCCGTGCGCGGATCCCGCGCGGCGTTGATGGTCCAGGCGACGTCTCGCGCAGTGGTCGGCACGCCGTCATGCCAGGGCAGCCCCCTGTAGAGGTGCAGCACCAGCCGCCGGCGATTTCGAGACCAGCTCCATGAGGAGGCGAGATAGGGTTGGGGCGTAAGGTTCGAGTCGTAGCGCGCCAGCGTAGTGAGCAGGACATAGCGCTCGATCTGGCGCGCGAATGGATGCACGGTCACGAGCGGGTTCACGCTCTGGAGATCCGCGCCCGACGCGAACACGACCGATCGGCCATGCCGCGGTGCATTCGTGCAGGCTCCCCCTCCTGCCCCACCCATCAACGCCAGGAGTCCGCTCAGTACGACTCGTCGCACGCGGTGGATTCTAGCGGCGCCACCAACCGCACGCGAGATTCGCCCACATGTTCGGCATTCTAATCCGCCGCGGCATCGCCGGCTGCCTAGTCGTATTGGGCGTCACGACCCTCACGTTTCTCCTGCTGCGGCTCGCCCCGGGCGATCCGGCGCTGCGGCTGCTCGGACCCACCGCTACGCCGGCTCAGGTGGCCGCGCTGCATCACGCCATGGGATTCGATGATCCCGTTCCCACTCAGTACGCCCGGTGGCTCGGCAGCATGGCCCGAGGCGATTGGGGGGAGAGCATCGCCACGGGTAGGTCCGTCCGCGGCATGCTCGCGGATGCGTGGCCCGCGACCTTCGGGCTGGTCGCCGTGTCGCTGGTCCTGAGCTACGGGTTGGGGTTACTGGTGGGGAGCGTGCAGACGGCACGAGCGGGATCGCGGGTCGACACGATCCTGTCGGTCTTCAGTGTCACGCTGTTCGCGGTACCCGGATACTGGCTCGCGCTGATGCTCGTCGCCGTGTTCACCTACGAGGCGCGGCTGCTCCCCGCATTCGGGGCGGCGGGACTCGATGCCGATCTGTTGCCACGACTCGGACGTGTCGTCGATGCGGTACGCCACGCACTGCTCCCGATCGTCACGCTCACGCTCATTGGGGCGGGCGGCGCGGCGCGCTTCGTCCGCGGAACGATGTCCGATGTCGCCCGTCTCCCGTTTGTGACCACGGCCCGCGCGAAGGGCCTGCGTGAAAGCCGGATCCTGCGGCATCACATCCTGCGCAATGCGCTCATTCCGATTCTCACATTGCTGGGATTGTCCCTGCCCACGTTGTTCTCTGGCGCGGTATTCGTGGAAGCGGTCTTCGCCTGGCCGGGCGTCGGGCGCGTGCTGGTGGAGGCCGTGCAGGCACGGGATTATCCGGTGGTCATGGCCGCAACCACGGTGAGCGCGGTGCTGGTCGTGCTGGGCAACGTGCTGGCGGACGTGATCGCGAGCGCGGCGGACCCCCGGATCCGGCAGCGAGTTGAGCACGTATGAGCGGGCGATCCCTGCTTCGAAACCGCCGCGCTGCGTTTGGCGTGACGGTACTGCTGCTGGCGATCGCATTCGCGATCGCCGCGCCGTTCGTGACGAACGGACGCCCCGCCGAGCAAGGCGATATCGTGGCGACACGGTTTCTGCCGCCGCTCTCCACGGACCCGGGCGGGGCGTTCCACCTGCTTGGCACCGATCGATTCGGGCGAGATCTGTGGACGCGCCTGGTATATGGGGCCCGGATCTCGCTCTCCGTCTCCGGCCTCGCGGTGCTGCTCTCCACGCTCATCGGCGTGGCGGTCGGAGCCGCGGCCGGGTACGCCACCGGACCGCTCTCACTCGCGCTCCTCGCGGTCACCGATTTCGCGCTCGCCGTGCCGCGGGTGGTCCTCCTCCTGCTGCTCGCGTCGATGTGGCGGCCCAGCGCGGCACTCGTGATCATCGTGCTCGGCGTGACCGGATGGATGACGATCGCCCGCCTCGTGCACGGAGAGGTGCGTGGCCTGGTCGCGCGCTCGTTTGTCGAGGGCGCCGTGGCGTTCGGCGCGCGCCCGGTGCGGATTCTGTGGCGACACATTCTTCCGAACGCCCTCACCCCGGTGATCGTTGCGGCGACCCTCGGCGTCGGGAACGCGATTACCCTCGAGGCGGGCCTCTCGTTTCTCGGCGTCGGCGTTCAGCCACCCGCGCCTTCCTGGGGCAACATGATTGCGTCCGGACGGGACACGCTGGTAAACGCGTGGTGGGTGGCGACCATGCCGGGCATCGCGCTGATCCTCGTCGTGGTGGCCTGTACGATGATCGGAGACGTGTTAGGGGAAGGAGGAAGGGTGAGGCGGGGTCGATGAGAGCGCCTGTCTCAGCCTTCCCCCTTCCCGATTGCTCTCAACAGCTCTCCGTCGACCGCGTGCGCTCCTTCAAACCGTCGCACGGCGTAGCCGATCTCGGCCGCGGCCAGCCGCGACGTCTCGCGCTCGAGAATTTTCGGAGTGATGAAGTCGTCCCGCGTTCCGGCCACGAGCAGCACGTCCATCGCGGCCAATCGGGGGCGGGCCTCGGAGAGATCCAGGTCCGGGGGGACCTCGCCCGCCCAGAGGACCAGTCGGCCCACACGGGCGTCTCCCCGCGCCAGCCAGCGGCAGGCGGTCGACGTTCCCTGTGAGAAGGCAAGCACATTGATCCGCGACACGGGGACACTGATCCGCGCTAGGACATCGCCATAGATGACGTCCAGCGCACGGACATAGTCCGTGATTTCGGTGAGCCGATCCTCGCGCGTCATCCAGCTCGCCCCCACTCTCCGAGCGGCGGCTGGACCGCTGCGCAGCGAATCGAGATAGAACCGTGACTGTCCCTCGCACGCCACCAGCAGTCGATCTGGAGCCGCGAGCGCCTCACACTCGATCAGAAACTGCTCTGCGAGCTGCCCGTATCCGTGCAGCAGAAACCAGACGTCCCGCACGGGACCGGAGGTGGGGCCGCGGGTGAGGTAGCGTGCGGTTCGCGGCACGACCAGATGATGCCGGACGATCTCGCCGCTCATGCCATCACGTCACGAGCAACGAGACGACTTCGTGCGGGTCGGCGGCGAATCGAACCAGGTGTCCCCTGCTCTCGAGCGCGAGCGGAGCGGACTCGCGCTCGTCCGCCCGGACCCGATGCACGCTTCGCATTCCGGTGCCAAACCGCCAGGCACCGGCCACCTTCTGGTCCGTCGCGTTGTAGCAGCGAAGGATCATGGGCGAGCCCGCCTGTGCGGGCTTCACGGCTGAAAGCACGAGCCCCGGGCCCTCGAGCGTGATATTCGGGGTCTCGTTCAACAGCTCGCCGGCCTCGCGCAGCCAGTACCCGTGAAGCGGGACGAATCCGTCTTCCCACAGCGCGGGCAGGACATCGCCGCGCTCGATATCCGCGCTCGTGACACACGCCAGCGCCAGCTCGACACGCGTAGGGCCGAGGCACTGCGCCCCGGGAATCTCCGTGGGCCAGGCGGCGTGCCCGGGGCGCTCGGGGAGATCGGGGCGCGACAACTGGCCGATCGCTCGGAGCACGGTGAACAGCAGATCGCCGTTCGGGGTCCATTCGTATTCGAAAAAGCCGGGCGCAAGCAGCGCGAGCCCGCGCGAGTCCCGTGCCGCCGCCGCGAACCGGTGTGCGGGCGCCGTGCGCGCCGGGGCCTCGAACAATCCGTGATTCGATCGAGCTTCTGCGGTCCCGGACGCCCGGGCAACGGAGCCAAACGGTCCGCCCGCGGTGATCGATACGTTCGTGAGCCCCGTGGGAAGACGCGCCCGCAGTCGATGGTACAGGCCGCGGTTATCGACGTCGAGCACTACGCGGACCAGTGGGCTTGCCGCGTGCAACCACACGTGCAGCCGTACTCCCACGGCACCGTCGGCGGATGCGCTGGCGGCCAGTCCCGCCGGGAGCGTGAATCGGGCCTCGAGCGCGCCCACCAGCGGCCCCGTGGCGATTGTGCGCACGACCGTTCGTGACGAACCGAACCCTTGTTTCGAGCGAAGGCCCCGCCCCCGAGAGAACGTGTACGCGTCGCCCGAGTCCGGCTCCGATTCCAGCGCGAGCAAACCATCGAAGCGTTCGCCGGATTGCAGATCTCGAACCGTCAGGCTGCCGTTGCCGGCGAGCTGCACCGATACCCGATGGTTCGCGAGCGTACGGGCACGCACGCGGACCGCATCGTCAGGGTCACGATCCAGCGGCATCGGGTCGCGCAGTCGCAGCACGTTGAAGCCGAGGCCCGCGACTGGAGGCGACATGCGAAACGCGACTCGTACCCGCGTCACCCGGTCCTGATCGGGATAGTGCCGTTCCGCTTCAATGCGCTCGAAGCCTTCGGCGCGCTCGAGAATCTGCACGGGCACGCTGGGACGATCGGTTGCGCCCAAGGCGAATGGCCGATACTCGTCTCGCTCCCGGGGAAGACGGCCGGACGGCGGCCCCACGAAGACGTCGCGCAGGAAGAATGTGAGATCCGCGATGACGACACCGCCTCGCTCGCGGGCCGCTGGGTTCCAGACGACGAGCGCCGGCGTGTTCTCCCCCCCGCTGCCGCGCTCGCGGGCGGCGTCGGGATCATGGCCGACCAGATCGTGGAGTGCGCCGCGAACGATCTCACGCGCCAGTGCCGCGATCTCCCGGTGTCGCGCATGCACCGCATCCGCAACGAGGTCGCTCACGGTGCCCGCCAGCGTATCGTGGAATTGGCAGCGCACCAGCGCGCGCCAGGCGAAATCGAGGAGCGGCTGGCGGTCGCGCCCGCCGCGACGTCGCGCCAGCGCCGCGAGCGGCTCGGCGAAGCGTTCCAGCCACAGCTCGAGATCCGAGTTGGCGCGCTTCTCGGGCGCGCGGGTGCCGTGCACGCCCTGCAGGCTCCACGTTCCGCCCTCACGGGCGGGTGCGCGCAGCTCCCCGTGCAGCACCGCGGCCCGCGGCGCCGAGGTCTCGAGCGCCTGGAAGAATTCCTCCAGCCGCGAGACGCGAAACCCGTTCGCGGGATCGAGCTCGGCCAGCAGGTCCCGCAGCATCCCCACCTCCGGATGTGCGGCGTGGTGATCGGCGCCCACGAACAGCGCGACATGCGCGGCCCGGGCCCGGCGCGTCAGCTGTTCGCGCACCGGGCCCCAGGCATCGCGCAGGCGTTCCCGGTCCGCGGGGAGGGCGGCGCCGATTTCGTATCCCGATGGGGGCAAGTGCCACACGAGCACATTGTCCCAGCGGTACAGGTCTCCGGGGCCGGCGAGACCACGCCACAGCACGCCATACTTGATCCCGAACTCACGCGCCAGGAGCGGCCATCGCGCGGGATGACCGAACGCGTCGGGCGAATACAGCACGTCGACCCGGTGGCCCTCGGCGTACCGCGCCGCGTCCGTGGCACCCAGGAGCAAGTTCCGAACGAGCGCTTCGCCCGAGGGAATCAGCTCATCCGCAAGCACGTACCAGGGCCCCAGGGCAAGGCGTTCCTGACGCGCCAGCGCGCGAATCTCCCCAGCGCGCTCGGGACGAACCTGGAGATAGTCTTCGATCAGGACCGTCTGGCCATCGAGCAGAAAGCTTCGGTAGGCCGGATCGCGGGCGAGGCGGGACAACAGGTCATCAAGCACCGGCACGAGTCGCGCCTGAAATGCGGTGTGCGGCAGGTACCACTCGCGGTCCCAGTGCGTATGCGGAATGAGATGAAACATCAGGCCCGTCATGCGATCGCAGCCGTCCGGACTCTTGGCAACAGCGGGCCACGAGTGCACTTTGCCACACGACCTCCGTTCGGGACTGTCCGCACCCCCGTGAACCCCGTACCATAACGACCACGTCGGACCGTGTCACGTAAGATCCTGTTGCTCGTTCCCAGCGCCATTGTGCTCACGCTCGCCGTGCACCGCCTCGTGCCCGGACCGGTCGCGGGTGCGAACGGCACGCGGGTCCTTTCGTCGGGATGGCGCATCGCGCCCGCCGGCCGTCAGATCGCCGTGGGAACGCTGCCGCTCAACACCGTGCTGCTCTCGGACGGCACGCTTGCCGTGACGAATAACGGGCACGGCGAGAATGGGGTGGTGGTGCTCGATCCCGCGCGCGGCACGACGCTCTGGCGCCACCAGCTTCGAGCAGCGTGGCTCGGCCTCGCCGCATCGGGCAGCCGGGGCACCGACACCCTGTGGGCGAGTGGCGGCGGGACGAATCGCGTCTACCGGCTCACCCGGAGCGCCGGAGCGTGGCGCAGCGACTCGTGCGTGCTGGCGGACACGAGCCGGCTCCTGTCCGTGGCGGGGCTTGCCGTTGTTCCGGCCACAGGCTTGATCGCCGCGGTCGGAAACCTGAGTGACAGTGTGTATCTCGTGGATGCGCGCTCGCTCGAGCGGCGCGCGGGCTTCCCCGTCGGCCATCGCCCATACACGGTGCTCGCCGACTCGACACATCTGTACGTGAGCGATTGGGGTGATTCGACGGTTTCCGTGATCGATTTACGCACTCGGACGCGCTCGACGTTCCAGGTGGGGCCGCATCCGTCCGCGCTCGCCCTGCATGATGGGGACCTGTACGTCGCGCTTGCCGGAGCCAACGGCGTGGCGCGGGTGAATCGCGGCACCGGCCAGGTGAAGGAGCAGCTCACGGTGGCGCTGACGCCGGGCGCGCCCCCCGGCAGCGACCCCAATGCCCTCGCGCTCACGCCCGACGGTCACACGCTCTACGTCGCCATGGCCGGCAACAATGCCGTTGCGGTCGTCCGGATCGAAGCGACCGCCATGCGCGTGCTCGGCATGATTCCCGTCGGCTGGTATCCGACCGCGGTGACGACCTCGCGACGTGGCGATACGATCTATGTGGTGAACGGCAAAGGCGGCGGCTCGCGCGCCAATCCCGGCGGCGAATACATCGCGGACATCCTGACCGGCTCCGTCTCGGTGATTCCGCGACCCGACCCTGCCACGCTGGCGCGCGATACGCGATTGGTGCTGGCACTCAGCCCGTTCTCGAATCCGGCGATTCGTTCCGTCCCGCTCGCGGGGAAGCAGCCGAGTTTCGCCCCGGCGCTGAAGCACGTCGTCTATGTCATTCGCGAGAATCGCACCTACGATCAGGTCCTGGGCGACGTGCGGCGCGGGAATGGTGATGCCGCGCTCGCGATTTTCAACGATTCGGTAACCCCGAACGCTCACGCCATCGCGCAACACTGGGTGCTGTTCGACAATTTCTACGTGGATGGTGACGTGAGCGCCGACGGCCACGAATGGACCGATGCGGCGTTCGCCAACGATTACACGGAGAAAACCTGGCCACAGGTCTATTCGGGCCGCCGCGCGTGGGACCTCACGAACGGCGAGGACCTCGTCAACCCGCATGGTCGCTACCTCTGGGATCTGGCCCTGGCGCGCGGCCTCTGGGTGGTCAATTTCGGCGAGATGACGGAGTCCGACGAGCGCGATTCCACGGCCGCCGTCACCCCGCGGACCAACCTCGCCGGGCTCGCCGCGATCACAGCTCGCAATTATCCCGGATTCGTGCTGTCGATTCCGGACACGACGCGCGCCCGGCTGTTCAGCGACTCGGTCGCGAGCTGGGATCGTCAGCGCCGGTTCCCCGACCTGGCGATCGTCTGGCTGCCTCGCGATCATACCGAGGGACGCCGGCCCGGACGGACCTCGCCCCGCGCGATGGTGGCGGACAACGATCTCGCGCTCGGACTGCTGATCGAGCGGCTCGCGCGGTCGCCGGTATGGGATTCACTGGCGGTGTTTGTGCTCGAGGACGACGCGCAGAATGGGCCTGATCACGTGGACGCGCATCGCTCGGTGCTCCTGGTCGCGTCCCCCTACGCGCGACGTGGAGTCGTGGACAGCACGTTCTACACAACGAGCTCGGTGCTGCATTCGATCGAAATGATCCTCGGTCTCTCGACACTGACGCAATTCGATGCCGCGGCTTCACCGCTGGTGCGGGCATTCAGTGGTTTTGAAGACCCGAGCGCCTTCACGCACGTAACCAATCACTGGCCCCTCGAGGAGCGAAACCCCGCGGCGTTCCGGTCCCGCATCCCGGCTCGGGACCTGGCCGAGCCGGACGCGGCTGATGAAGTGCTTCTGAACCGCGAAATCTGGGAAAGCGTCCGTTCCGCGACTCCGGTGCCGCCGGCTCACCGCAGCCTCGTGCTCGGCATTCACGCACGCCGGGCGGCACCATGACCTCGACCACGAGGGCGGCTCCGCCCGATCCGCGGCCTCTCACGCCTTCCGTTTCCCCACGCCTCGCGCCTGCGCGGGACTCCATCTCGCGCCCCTTTGCGTTCGTCACGTTGCTGTCGTTTGCGGCGATCCTGCTCGCCTACCTGTATCCGGCGGCGACCCCTGGGGCACAGGCCGCCCGCGCGCTCGTGTTCGCGACCTGGGCAGCCCTGTGCGCGTTTGTCGGCGCGCTGCTCGCCCGCCGGGAGGCGGCCGACTTCGAGCGCACCGCGTGGTCCTGGCTGGCCGCCGGGTGTGGAACGTTGTTCGTGTCGCAGGTGGTCCTGGACGTCATCGCCTTCCGCAGGGGCGCGGCGACGCCGCTGCCCTACCCACTGGTCACGGATGTCGCGGCTCCGATGCTGTTCGTGGCGTTCGCGTTCGCGCTGCGCGGGCTGACACCCCCCTCGACACGGCGGCGAGAGCCGGACGTGGGGCTCGATGCCGGGTTGGTCACGTTTACGGCGGCTGCCCTGGGGTACGTTCTGGTCCTCGTCCCGCTGTTCCAGCACGCCGGCGCGACACTCGCGCTCGTGACGAGCACGATCACCGCGGTGCTCGGCATCGCGCTCGTCTGGGCGATTGCGCGCGGCATGGTCCAGCGGCGCACGTTCCCGGCCGGGACCGCGGGGATCGTCGCGATCGCGGTCGTGCTCATCGCGTCGAGCGGGGTGATCCATGTGCGCCACGGAATTGCCGGCGCGTTGCCGGGCGGCGACCTCTGGGACCTGAGCTGGGACGCCGGGCTCCTCATGATCGCCGGCGCCGGGGCGTTCACGCGCGGCGGAAAGCCGGTCGGCGGCGGTGCCATGGCCGGCATGTCGGGGGAAGCGGCGCGGGTGATCGCCGTGCTCGTCGCGGTCGCGGGAATCGCCGCGCTCGCCGTGTCGAACGCGATGCACGCCGAGCAAAGCGCCGCGACGACGCTGTGGGTGATTGCCGGGGTGGCGATCATCGGCGTGCGGTTCATCTATGCGCTGCGCGCCGATCGACGGTACGCGGAACTGCTCGAGCGGGAAGTCGCCACGCAGACGCGGTCGCTGATGGATTCGCTGGCGGCCACCGCGACGGCGGAGCGCAATCTGAGACTCGTCATGGAAGCGGTCCCCGAGGCCATGTTCGTGCTCGACCCGGACGGGCGGGTCGCGGATATGAACGCCGCGGGCAGGAGCATGCTGGCCTCGGTCGCCGCCACCCATGGCGGCCAGCCGGTATCGATATTTGACCTGCTCGACGCCGACGTGCGCCCCACCCTCAGACATCATCTCGAAACCGCGTTGCGCGGCGAAGTGCGCCGCTTCGAGATCTATTTCCCCCGCCCCGACACCACCCGCGGCGTGTACGCCATTCTGTACGCGCCGATTCGCGAAGGCTGGCGGGTGTCGCACGTCCTGGCATCGGTGCGCGACATCACCGATCTCAAACGCACGGAATCGCAGCTCCAGCAGGCCGAGAAACTCGCCGCGATGGGACAGCTCGTGAGCGGCGTTGCGCACGAGGTCAATAATCCCGCCGCCATCATCTCGGGGTTCGCGCAGACGCTGCTGCTCGAGGAATTGCGACCTGAGCAGCGCGATATGACGCAGATGATCTACGACGAAGCGACGCGCATCGGCCGGATCACCCAGAACCTGCTCGCCTTCGCGCGCGCGGGCGGGAAAGAACGGACCCTCGTCGACTTGAACGATATTTTGCGACGTACGTTCGCTCTTCGGTCCTACCACCTTTCGACGCTGAACATCACGGTCGGGCTGGAGCTCGATCAGAGCGACCCGAAGATCTGGGCCAACGCCTCCGAAGTGCAGCAGATGCTGCTGAACCTCATGATCAACGCCGAGCAAGCGCTCGTGACCGTGGAGACGCCGCGGAAGATCACGATCCGCTCGACCTCGACCGACCAGGAGGTCCGGTTTGAGGTATCGGACAACGGTCCGGGCGTGGGTTCCGAAGTGCGTGGACGGGTGTTCGACCCGTTTTTCACGACCAAGCCGGAGGGCGTCGGCACCGGGCTGGGGCTGTCGATCTGCTATGGCATCGTGCAGGAACACGGCGGTCGCATCTGGCTCGATTCGGAGCCGGGTCAGGGCGCGACCTTCCGGGTGGCCTTGCCGCGAGATCCACGAGCGGAAGTGCGCCCCCCCGCGGAGGAGCCCGTGGTCGACGGGAAGGCCTCCGTCCTACCCCTCCGCGTGTTGCTGCTCGACGATGAGGCGGCGCTGGGAGACGCGCTGCTGCGGTACCTCCTACATCATGGCATCGAGGTCAGAACGGTGGCCGACGGCGGGGCGGCGCTGCGCGCCCTGCAACAGGACGAGTTCGACGTCATCGTGTCCGACGTTCGCATGCCCGGGATGAACGGTCGCGAGTTCATCGCGCAGCTGCGGCGTGAGCGGCCGAAGCTCGTCCAGCGCCTCATCTTCAGCACGGGCGACACGTTCGCCGAAGACACGGCGCAGCTGCTCGACACGAGCGGCGTGCCCACCGTTTCCAAACCGTTCGACTTCGCCGTGCTCGAGAATCTGATCAGACGGGTCGCGGCCGGGGCGACGACCTAGGGGCGCAACGGCAAGAACGGACCGCTGATTGCGATCTATACCTCCGGGAACGGGCCTCCTTGCCGCCTGCGATCAGGAAGGATGCGACGTAACGCCAGTCCGCGCCGGGACCGCCGCCGGCGCTCGATTCCTCGCCGGCGATCCACCCCGGAACGCTGCTCGGTCGCCACGGGGATAACCGCGATACGCCGCTCTTCGAATGATCGGCGCTCGACCCCTGAGCGCCGATCGTAGAGGCGCCGCCGCTCACGCCCTTTGCGGCGGTCCGGAAGAGACTGATAGCTGGCCACGGGGAATCAATCTGTCTTTGGTTTGGCGTCAGCGCCACCGGAATAACAGCAGTGCGGCGCCAAAGCTTGCCACACCCCAGACGGCGAGCACCAGCACCGGCACTGTCAGTCCTGCAAGCGATCGCCCGTCGATCATCACTCCTCGCAGCGCGTCGTTCAACGCCGTGAGCGGCAGCATCCGGACGAATGGCTGCAGGGCGGCCGGAAACCGCGTGTACGAGAAGAACGTCCCCGACGCGATCCACATCGGCAGCATCACCAGGTTCATCAACCCTGATACGCCCTCGACGGTGCGGGCGCGGCTCGCCACCAGGAGCCCGAGCCCCGCGAACGTGAGGCTGCCGAGCACCGCCAGGACCGCGAGCGCCGCGAGCGAACCGCGGACGCCCACCTGAAACATGACCCAGCCGAATCCGAGCAGGGCCGCGATTTCGAGGATCAGAAACGCCAGCCTCGAGAAGATGAAGCCGAGGAGATAGTCGCTCTTGCGCATGGGCGTCGCCATGAAGCGCTTGAGCAATCGTTTCGAGCGCGCCTGTACGATCGCGAATCCGACGCCCCAGATCCCGCTCCCCATGAGATTCATCCCGAGGAGCCCCGGGATGAGGAAGTCGATGTAGCGCGCCCCCGGCTCGGTGGCGTGCTCATCCCGCACCGGAGCGGCATCGACTCTGCCCCGCGTCGCCTGAATGACCTCATCGGCCTCGAAGCGTGCCAGCCGGCTCTCGGTGCGAGTGGAGTCGTAGCGATACGTGATGGGATCGGCGGGCGTCACCACGAGGGCCACGCGGCCGGCGCGCAGTGCGTCCCGCGCCTGGCTCGAATCGAGCACCTGAGCGCTGAGCCGCGGCGAGCGGTCCAGCAGCGTCGCCAGCGCCGTGTCACCCACGCCGCGTTGGACCGCGACCGGAAGCTCGCTCGGACCGCGGTTCCGGAACGCGATCCCCAGGCCGAACGCGAGCACAATCGGAAATCCGAACACCCAGAACAGCGCCTCAGGCTCGCGGTAGAACTCCCGCAGGCGCGTGAGCGTCAACTGGACCAGCGGGTGATCACGCGTCACGCAGCTGTCGCCCGGTGAGAGCCACGAATACATCCTCGAGCGTCGCGTGGTGCGTTTCGAGGTCCGCGAGCTCGACACCGCTCCGCGCCACGAGCGCGAGCAGCGCCGGGAGCGCTTCGTGGACGCGCTCGACGGTCAGCGCGACACGCTCGCCGATGGATCGCACGGCCCGCACGGCGGGGAGCGCGGCAAATTCGCCCTGCGGGATCCGGGCGTGATCGGTCAGCGCGAACTCCACCACGTGTTCCGCCCCGAGCGAGGCGATCAGCTCCCGCGGCGACCCCAGCGCGATGATGCGTCCGCGATCCATGATCGCGACCCGCTCGCACAGTCGCTCGGCCTCTTCCATGTAATGCGTCGTGAGCAGCACGGTCCCACCGTCATGCCGGAAATCGGCGACGATGTCCCAGAGCTGCCGGCGGGACTGGGGGTCGAGTCCCGTGGTGGGCTCGTCGAGAAACAGGAGCTCGGGGTCTCCGATCAGGGCGCAGGCGACCGAGAGCCGCTGCTTCTGCCCTCCGGAAAGCTTCCCGACCCACGC
>DATIWU010000151.1:0-26488 GCA_035519195.1 Gemmatimonadales bacterium | reverse complement strand
GTGCACCCGCCGCTCGATGGTGGCGAGCTGCTCGGAGGGCGCCATGCCGTCGGCGCCGAAATCCTGAGGCTCGACTCCGGCGTACGCCTGCTGCTGGAGCCCCGCCACCCGGATCTCGAAGAACTCGTCGAGATTGGAGCTGAAGATGGAGAGAAACTTGAGACGCTCGAGCCACGGGTTCGTGGGGTCGGCCGCCTCTTCGAGCACGCGAGCGTTGAACTCGAGCCACGACAGCTCGCGATTGATGTAGTGATCGGCCGGAAATGCGGGAACCACGCGGTCGGTCACGCGGCGCTCTGGACCGGCGGATGGGCGGATCGGCGGGCCGGCGGACCCTCGCGCCGGATCGCCGCTGTCTTCGGCTGAACCCAGGATAAGGTGAGCGCGCTCTTGAACGCCCGCTCGAACAGATCGGCTTTCCGCTGGGCGTCGTCCAATTCGATGCCGGGATCCCGGCTCGCGGTGACGAGTACGCGAACCCAGCCGTCGCCCATGCGGCAGCGCAGCCCCGTGACCGCTTGCGAGTGGGTCCGATCGAGCCCATCGGCCACGCGCAGAATGCCGCTCAACCGGCGTACCAGGCGGCGCTCGACCCGGTCCAGGCGGGCGAAGTTCTTGTGCCGCCGCTTGGGGAACGCCCGGCGGTGGTAGCGCGCCACATTGGCGATCAGCTCGATCTCGCGCGCCGAGAACCCGCGCAAGTCCCCGTTCATGATGAGATGGTAGGCGTGCTTGTGATGCTTCTCGTGGTTCACCAGATACCCGACGTCGTGCAACAGGGCCGCCGCCTGCAGCACGTCGCGCGCGGGCTCGGGGAGCGCGAACGCGTCGCGCAGCGCGTCGAACAGCTGCGACCCGAGCCGTGCCACGTGCTCGCAATGACGCTCATTGGACCGGCACTGCCGCGCGAAGCGACGCGCGGCCTCGAGCCGGGTCGCCACCGGCGCCGGCGTCTTGGCCACCGCGGCGCCCTGCAGGTCCTCGATCATCGATAGCAGCACGCCGTCGCGAATTCCTCGGTCGTTCACGAGAATCCGCACCGTGCCGAGCCGCTTCGTGAGCCGCGATACCACGGCGGCGCCCGCCAGGATGATGTCGGCGCGTTTGGGATTGAGCCCCGGGATCTCCCGCCGCAGCGTGAGCGGCGTCTCCCGCAGCCGGTCGAGCAGGCGCACGACTTCGGCGCGTCCCAGCGTATAATCGCGCACCGACGATACCCGCCCGTTGCGTTCCGCTTGGGCCATCTCGACGAGATTCGTGAACGTGCCGCCGCTCCCGATCATGACCTCGGCAACGAACGGCGGCGTGCCGATCGCGTGCTCGATTTCCTGGTCGATGGCCCGGCGCAGCTGCTTCCAGTGGCGGTTCTTGAGCGGATCGGTCCGGACGTATCGCTCGGTGAGGCGGACCGCTCCAAGCGGCAGGGAATGCAGCTGGTCGACCACGCCTCCGGCCGCGAGGATGACCTCGGTGGACCCGCCGCCGATGTCGACGATGGCCGTCAGCTGGTCGTCGAGCCGGTAATGCCGGGCCACGCTCTTGAAGACGAGCTTGGCTTCTTCCTCAGGCGATACGACCTCGATTCGCACCCGGCAGCGTCTCCAGGCTTCATTGCAGAACTCACGGCCGTTCGACGCTTCCCGCACCGCGCTGGTCGCGATCGCCCGAAGGTCCTGCACCCCGAATCCCTCGGCAATGGCCTTCATGCGTCCGATCACCTGCAGCGAAAGCTCCATCGTTTCCGGACGCAACTCGCCGGTCTCGAACAAGCCCGTCCCCAGCCGTGTCATTTCCCGGTCCTCATCGAGGACGCGATAGCTCCCATCGGGTTGCAACTCGGCCACGACCAACCGGATCGAGTTCGTCCCGATGTCCACGGCCGCGAGCCGCGGCAACCCGGCCGTACGGATTGGAGGGACAGTCTCGGTCGATTCGGTCCCGGTTGAAGCAGCGCGTGAGGTGATCATGATCCTGGGCCCTGGGAAGCCTGTGGTTTGGGGATAAGGGCGCCTAAAGGTAGCCTTTTGCCGTGGGGGGGCGATAGTAACAGCTATGTAACACGTTGATACTGCTGGAGATTGTGCCTCGCGGGGTTACTGGGGCTCAGCCGATCAAGCGGGTTGCCGCCAGCGCTCCTCCCAACCCGAGAAGTGCTCCGGCGATCACATCGCTCAAGTGATGCACCCGTAGCCGAATCCGGGAGTAGCCCACACAGAGCGCCAGCGGGAGGGCGAAGATCGCGTTCAACGGTTCGGCCAGAATCGCGCACGCGGCGAGCGCGGTCGCGGCGGCCGTGTGACCCGAAGGGAAGGAGAACGGGTCGGGCACATCCACGAGCGCGAGCGGCTGGCCAGTGCCGTCGCAGGGGCGAGTCCGCACTACGGCGCGTTTCAGAACCTGGACGGCCGCATGGGAGAGCGCGTTGGCCACGAGCATCGTCGCGCCCAGCCGGGCCGTCGCTCCGCCGAACGGCAGGAGCGCCAGTCCGATCGCGATCGTGGAACGCGCGCCGCCCAGATGCGTGATCCAGCGCATCAGGCCGGAACCGGTTCCGCGGCTTCCGCGCATTCGAACGCGCCGTACAACGGCTGGCCTTCGTAGCACGCGGGCACCTCGCAGCCGAACCACCAGAGAATGGTCGGCGGGAGATCGAGAATCGATACGGGCTCGGCGAGCCGGTAGCGGGGGGTCACGCGCGGGCCCGCGAAGACGAGCGGAATCGCGTCGTTTACGGGATGCGGTTCATCGTGGTCGTCGTGCCGGACTCCGCCGCCACCATGGTCTGCCGTGATGATCAGCAGCGCGTCGCCCGCGTGCGTCGCCAGTGTGTGAATCGCGGCATCGACGTGGCGGGTCGCGTCGAGATAGGGCTCCGACATCCAGCCATGCGCGTGTCCCGCGCGGTCACAGTCCGGGAGATACACGAACACGAGCCCTTCTCTGCTTTCGAGATAGAGGCGGTGGGCCGCTTTCGCGGTCTCCCGCGCGGTGGTTCCGGACGCCACGATGCGCCGCACGCCCGCCGTCGACGCGAGCGCCCAGGCTACCGGCAGCGCTCCGGTCGCGAGCTCACCCGTTGCGATGGCCGTCTCCACGCCGTTCCGCGCCAACTCGCGAGCCACCGGCCGGAGGTTTCGGAGCCCGGGAAGAAATCCCAATCCCGGCTCGATCAGGCGGTGGGTGCGGGGGCTCACGCCGGTGGCGAGCGAAGCCAGAGCGGCCACCGTCGCGCTGGGACGGATCGTCCTGGCGAGCGGGGCGTGGGCGAAGCCGTCCCGCAATTGGCTCAGTGCGGGCATCCGCTCTCGAGAGATCGCGTCGGGACGAAGGCCATCGGCCAGGACAAAGATCACGCGGCGCATGCAGGGACTCCTTCAGAGGCTGTCGCGAGACGGGTGTAGAGCTCGATGAGTTCGGCGTCTTCGCGAGCGCTGTCGCGCTCGAGCGCGCGTTCGCGCGCCGCGGCCGCGAGGGTAAATCGCCGCGCCGAATCGCGGACGAGATCTTCGATTGCCATAGCGAAGCCGAAGACGTCGTTCGGCGTCACGAGAATTCCGTTGCGCTCGGTCACGCTCTCGCGCAGGCCTCCCGCATCGGCGGCGACGACCGGGATTCCCGATGCCATTGCCTCGAGCGCGACGAGTCCGCACGTCTCGGTATGCGAGGGGAGTACGCACAGGTCGGCGCTCGCGTACAGCGTGGCCAGCTGGTGGCGCGGCAGGAATCCCAGCTCGCGCACGAACGGCAGGTGCTGCGTGACGCGCGATCTCAGCGGCCCCTCGCCCGCGACGACGAACGTGGCGCGCTGACCCAGGTGCTCGTGCGCGATTTTCCAGCTCTCGATCAGGACGTCGAGACCCTTCTCCGGCGCGAGCCGTCCGACATGGAGCACGATCGTCGTGTCGTCGCCGCCGGCCAGCCAGCGGCGCCATCCCATGTTCCGGCGGGAGGGATGAAACTCGCGCGTGTCGATGCAGCGGCCCCAGAGCGTCGCGTGTCCAAACCGGCGCTCGAGCTCGTCTCGCAGACTCGCTCCCGGCGTGAGCGTCATGGCCGCCGGACCGTGAAACCAGGTGAGCCACTTCCACACCGCGGGCGCGAGCGGCGCCACTCCGTAGTGCCTCGTGTAGCGGGGAAAGTCGGTGTGAAACGACGTGACCAGCGGAATGCCGCGCTTCAGGGCGTAGCGGCGACCCACGGATCCCAGCGTCCCCTCGGTGTGGACGTGAACGACGTCGGGGACAAAGTCATCGAGGAAACGGGGAACGGCACCACGCGGGGGAAGCGAAAGCCGGATCGCTGGATAGGGCGGGAACGGCAGCGATCGGACGCGGAGTTCGGGCAATCCGCCACCGGGCGCGGGCCCGGGGTAACGTGGCGCTACCACGGCCACATCATGCCCCGCGGCGGACAGCGCCAGCGCACTGCGTCGCACGATGGTTGTCACCCCATTCACCTGGGGTACGTACGTGTCGGTCACGAGCCCAATTCGCATGGAGAAATGATGGATTATCAACGTCAAATGTGGATAACGGCTATGTGAAGGACTGGTAACAGATGGGGGAAGCGGGAAGCGGGAAGCGGAAGCGGGAAGCGGGAAGGGGGAGGGGGAGTGGGAGGGGGGGTGTGAGGTGCGTCACGTCACTTTCGTTCGAGCAGGCGGCGCATCGCGTTGAGCTCGCGTTTCCGGGCGGGCGAGACTTTGGCGAACCGCAGATTGAGCCCGTCGAGCGCGTCGATGATGATCTGCGACACGATCAAACGCGCGTTGAGCTTGTCGTCACCGGGGACCACGTACCACGGTGCACGGGCAGTGCTCGTCGCCTCGAGACAGGCTGCGTACGCCCGCATGTAGCGCGACCACAGCCGTCGCTCGCGGACGTCGTCGATATTGAACTTCCAGTTCTTGTGCGGCTCCTCGATGCGAGCGAGCAACCGCTTGCGTTGCTCCTCGCGAGAGATGTGCAGGAAGATCTTGACGAGGCGCGTGGCATTGCGGTGCAGATGGTGCTCGAACCCCACGATCGAACGGTACCGTTCGGTCCAGACGTGCTGCGGCGGCGTGCGATCCGCCACCGACTCCTGACGCAGCAGCTCGGGGTGGACACGAACGACGAGCACTTCTTCGTAATACGAGCGATTGAAGATCCCGATCCGCCCGCGCGCCGGCAGCCGCGCGGCGGCCCGCCACAGGAAATCGTGTGCCAGCTCGCGCGGGCTCGGTTGCTTGAAGCTTGTCACCTCGCATCCCTGGGGGTTGACGCCGGACATGACGTGTCCGATGGCGCCGTCCTTTCCCGAGGCGTCCATGCCCTGGAGAATCACGAGCAGCGCGTAGCGATCGGTGGAGTAGAGTCGCTGCTGCAGATCGCTGAGGCGCTCGCCGTGATGGTCCAGTATCGATTTGTAGTCGTCTTTCGATCCGTAGTACGGGGGGGTTCGTGTGGCATGGGAGGCAAGCTTCACGCGTTGCCCTTCCTTGATCAGGAACGGAGCGGGATCGATGTGCATCTACGCGCGGGGTTCCCCGGGGAAGAACAGCGAGATGGTGGTGCCCCGCCCGAGCGCGCTCGTCGCCGACACCCGTCCGCGATGACCCTCGACCAGGTGCTTGACGATGGAGAGGCCGAGGCCCGTTCCGCCCTCGGCGCGCGACCGGCTCGCGTCGGCGCGGTAGAATCGTTCGAAGATCCGCGGCAGGTGCTCCGGCGCCATGCCGCTCCCCGTGTCTTCCACGTCCAGCGTGACACCGTCAGCGCTGTCCAGCGCCCGCACGGTAATGCTCCCGCCGCTCTTCGTGTGCCGCAGCGCGTTGTCGAACAGATTCACGAAAATCTGCCGGAGCGCGTCGGGGTCGGCGAGGACGGTTTCGGCGTTCGGGGTCGTGACCACGTCGAAGCGGACCTGCTGCGCGCGCGCGCGGTCCGCGAAGGCGCTCCACGCGTCCTCCGCCGCGAGCGCCACATCCACCAGCTGTTTGCTGGGCTTCCAGCCGCCGGATTCAATGCGCGAGAGATCGAGCAAATCGTCCACGAGGCGCTGCATGCGACGCGCGTTGCTCAGAATGGTCTCGGCGAATCCGTGGAGCTGGCTCGCGGGCTCGGTTTCGGCCGCCAGGGTCTCCGCGTATCCGGCGATGGACGTAAGCGGCGTCTTGAGCTCGTGCGAGACATTGGCCACGAAGTCACGGCGCACCGCTTCGAGCCGGCGCAGCGCGCTCACGTCGCGAAACACGAGCAGGGCCCCGCCGTTCGGCAGTGACCGCGTCGTGACGAGCAATGAGCGGCCGTCCAGGTCGAGCTCGCGCTGAACGATTTCGTTTCCCGTGAAGGCGTCGCGCACCAGCTCGCGCGCCTGCTTGTCGTGGAACCATTCGCCGAGCGGCGGCGGTGGAATGGGCACGGTGCCCGCGGTCATCCCGAGCAGCTGACGCGCCGCACTGTTCACGGTCACGACGTTTCCGGTCGCGTCGGCGGCGAGCACGCCTTCGGTCATGGACTCGATCAGCGTCTGCATCTCCTCACGCTCGCGGCGGACTTCGCGAAACCGCTCCTGCAGCTGCTCGTGCATCTCGTTCAATGCGAAAATGTGATCGGCGATTTCCGGTATGCGCGAATTGGGGAAGTGCGGGGTCTCGCCCGCCGCGATGGCGCGCGCCGCCCCCCCGAGCTGCACGAGCGGGTGCGCCACGGTCCCGCTCAGGATCCAGGCGAGGAAGGCCGCCACGCCCAGGGCGGCGAACCCGGCGAATGCGACGCCGCGCTCGATCGAGCCGATTTCGGCGTCCAGCGCGTCGAGCGTGGTCGAGAGGCGAACGACCGCGAGTCCCGGCACGGCCGACCGGACGGCAACGTACAAGCGCCGCTGATTGGTCGAGACGCTCAGCCGCTCGTCCGTGCCGCGGCCGGTTCCCGATGCGAGCGCCTCCATGACTTCGGGCCGTCCGGCGTGGTTCTCGAGTCGAGCCAATGCGGCACGGTCGAACTCGGTATCGCCCCGCACGTGCCCCGCGGGATCGATCAGGGTGATGCGGTGGCCGATCAGTGCCCCGAGTGTTCTCGCCGCGTGCTCCCAGGCGGTGGTGTCGTGCGGCAGGAGCTCCGACACGAGGTGGGCCTCACGCTCGAGCCCCTCGGCCATATCACCTTCGATTCGCCCGCGGAGTACCTCATCCACGGCGACGATCAGGCCGAGGACCGTTATCGCGAGGAGCAGGCACGAGCCGAGGAACAGCCGGCCCGCGAGTTTCACGACCGCTTGCGCGAGGGGGCTGGCGCCGCGCCCGTAGCATTGAGACGGTACCCGGCGCCGCGCACCGTCTCGATGACGTCACCGGCCGGCCCGAGCTTCTGCCGCAGCCGCTGCACGTGCATGTCCACCGTCCGCGTCTGAATGTCGGGCTGGGCCTGCCAGACCGTTTCCAGCAGCTGTGCCCGGCTCTGTACCCGCCCCTGCCGTTCGATCAGCGTGCACAGCAGCCGGAATTCGGTGGCGGTGAGGTCGATGAGGTCGCCGTTCACGGTGGCACGGTGGGCCGCCTTATCCACGGCGATCGACCCGGCTGTGACCATTCCACCGGAAGCGACCGCGGGCGCGGCGAGCCGGCGCAGCACGGCCCGAACCCGGAGCACCAGCTCCTGAGGCGAGAAGGGTTTTTGGAGGTAGTCGTCGGCGCCGAGCGACAGACCTTTGATGCGATCGGCCTCGTCCTTGCGCGCGGTCAGCACGATCACGCCGACATCCTTCGTCTCTTCCCGCCGGCGCAGCTCGACCAGCACATCGTACCCCGAGATCCCGGGGAGCATGAGATCGAGGACGATCAGGTCCGGGCGTTCCTCGCGCGCGGCCCGCAGCGCGTCCCGACCGCTCGAAGCCGTGCTCACGCGGTACCCGTGTTTCGCGAGATGATAGGCGACGAGCGCCGTGATATCCGGTTCGTCGTCCACCACGAGCACGCGTTGGGGAACGCCGCCCGCTGCCACCGGCACCGCGGTTTCCGCGTCGCTCACAGGTCGATGGTCCCGCCGGGATCGCGCGGCTTCAGACGTCGCAGCGCGTCACGCGCGGCGTCTTTCCCGCGGCGTGTGGCATCGGGATCGCGGCGAACGGTGATCACGGTCCGTTCGCCGTCCGCTTCGATCGTTACCGACAGGACGTCGTCGGCCGCTGCATGAACGGGTAGCATCCAGCGTGGGAGGTCGAACTCCGCTCCATCCATCTCGACCACCGCACGTTGCGCTTCGAAGCGATCGACGACGAGACGCTGCTCGCTCACCATCGGCGGTCAAGGTAGCGTCGGGGCCACCGCATTGGCAATTTTCGCCCGTGAGCGGCTCCGATTCCTCGGTCCGGGTATTCGTGAATGAGCGAGCGGTCGACGTGGCGCGCGGTGCAACCGTCGCGCAGGCCGTTGCCACCTTCGATCGGGAGCTCGGGAACCTGGTCGCGGCAGCAGCCGCCTATGTGACCGACGGTACGGGTCGGACGCTCGACGCGGCTGACCCGGTGCGCGAAGCCGGAGGTGTATTCCGGGTGATCGTGGGAGCCCTCCGGGGCGCCCCGGCACTGAACAAGGAGACGCTGCGTCGCTGGCCCAAGGTCGAGCTGCACGTCCACCTCGACGGCTCGCTCCGGCCCGACACGATGCTCGACCTGGCTCGCGCCCAGGGAGTGAGACTGCCGGCCGACACCCCCGACGCCCTGCGTCAGGCCCTCTGGGGCGGCCGTGCCACGAGCCTCGAAGACTATCTCACGCGCTACGACATTACGCTCTCGATCATGCAGCGGGCCGACGCCCTCGAGCGCATCGCGCGCGAGTTCATCCTTGACGCCGCGCAGGAAAATGTCCGTTACATCGAGGTGCGGTTCTCGCCGCTGCTGCATCGGCCCGCGCTGTCGCTGTCGCAGGCGATCGAAGCCGTGCTCCGGGGGCTGGCGAGCGGAGCGCAGCAAGCGGGGAACGCGATTCGGTATGGCCTGATCGTCTGTGCCATCCGGACGCTTGCCCCAGCCACGGCGCTCGAGCTGGCAACGATCGCGCCCGACTATCGAGACGCCGGGCTCACGGGGTTCGATCTTGCGGGCGCCGAGCAGGGACACTCTCCGGTGCTGTTCCGGGAAGCATTCGCGCGCGCGGCCCGTGGCGGTCTCCACACGACGTGTCATGCGGGCGAGGCCGCCGGCGCCGAATCCATTCGCGCCGCGATCGACGGATGCGGGGTCGAGCGGATTGGCCATGGGACGCGCCTGGCCGAAGATCCCGCGCTCATGGATGTCGCCGTGGCGCGCGGCGTGCCACTCGAGATGTGCCTCACGAGCAATGCGCACACCCGTGCCGTTCCGTCGGTCGCGGCGCACCCATTCGCGAAATATCAGGCTCGCGGGGTCCGGGTCTCCCTCAACACGGACGGACGTCTGGTCGATGGCGTGTCGCTGACGGACGAGTACTTCCTGGCCCACAGCGTCCTCGGCGTTGCGCCGGCCGACTTGAAGCGGGCGATTCTCACCGCCGGCGAGGACGCGTTCCTGCCAGAGTACGAGCGCGTCGCGCTCGCGTCGCGCCTCGAAGCGGAACTCGAACACCTGTGACGATCGCGAGTCGGGGAGGGGAGGAGGAGGGAAGTGGGGCCGCGGCAGCGGCGATCGAACAGCGGCTCGGGCGACTCCACCCTCGGATCGCTCTGGTGCTCGGTTCCGGCCTCGGCCCGCTTGCGGACCAGGTACGTGAGGCCGTCCACATCCCGTACGCGAGCATTCCCGGATTTCCGGGGACCGGCGTCGCGGGCCACGGGAACGAGCTCATCCTGGGCGAGCTTGGCGGGAAGAGCGTGGTCGTGCAGCGCGGACGGTTTCATCTCTATGAGGGGCATGCCGCCCGGGTGGTCACGCTGCCCGTGCGCGCGTTTTATCGCCTTGGGGTCCGGACCGTCGTCCTGACCAATGCCGCGGGCGGCTTGCGCCGCACGTTTCGGCCCGGCTCGCTCATGCTGATCGCTGACCACATCAATTTGATGTGGCGATCTCCCCTCGCGGGTCCGCTGGTCCAGGGGGAAGAGCGATTTCCGGACATGAGCGAGCCGTATGATCCGGCGTTGCGGTTCCTGGCTCGCACCGAGGCGCTGAAGCATCACATCGCGCTCGAGGAAGGCGTCTATGCCGGCCTGCTCGGTCCGTCGTACGAAACGCCCGCCGAGGTCCGCATGCTCGCGCGCCTCGGCGCCGATGCCGTCGGGATGTCGACCGTTCCGGAAGTGATCGTCGCCCGTGCGCGCGGGATGCGCGTGCTCGGGTTCTCGGTGATCACGAATCTCGCCGCGGGACTTTCCCCACAGCAGTTGTCGCATGAGGACGTGCTGGCGACGGGAGCACGCGCCGCGACCGCTTTGGGCGCCCTTATCGAAGCCGTACTCCGAACGCTCGCCGTCTAGACGAAGTGATTGAGCGGACCGCGCCCGTCCCTCGCGCCCAGTCCGGGAGCGGTTCGGAGGGCCCGCTCGACGAATCCAATCGCGTCTGCGATCGCCTGCTCCAACGGCTTACCGAGGGCCAGTCCGGCTGCCACCGCCGCCGAAAGCGTGCATCCGGTGCCGTGAGTTGACGTGGTAGCGACACGCGGGTGGGAGAAGCGGCGAGTCCCGTGGTTGGAAACCAGGACGTCGATCACGTAATCGCCCTCCAGGTGCCCACCCGTGACGAGAGCGGCTCCCGCACCACGTCTGACCAGCGCCGCTCCGGCCAGCACCATATCGTCGGGTCCATGGATCGCGAGTCCGGTCAGCGCATGGGCCTCGGGGATATTCGGCGTAACGAGCGCTGCCAGCGGGAAGAGGCGTTCGAGGATCGTGGTTTCGGCTCCCGCTTCCACGAGCAGGGTGCCCGAGCTCGCTTTCAGCACGGGATCGAGGACGTAATTCCGCAGGGCGTAATCCGCGAGCCGGTCGGCAACGGCGGCCACAATCTGCGCGGTGGCGAGCATTCCGCTCTTCGTGGCGTCGGGGGGGAAATCCCGCGCTACGGCATCGAGCTGGCTGACGACCAGTGCCGGGGAGACGGGCTCGGAGCCCCGTACGCCGTGGCTATCCTGCGCGGTCACCGCGGTGACCACGCTCGTGCCAAAGACGCCGTACTGGTGGAACGTCTTGAGGTCGGCCTGGAGCCCGGCGCCGCCGCTCGAATCCGACCCGGCGATAGTCAGGGCGACTTTCACGGAACCGGTCGCGCTTGGCAAATTTCAGCAGGTCGGCGAGGTTTAATGCAGCGGGTCCCGACCGGTTTCCAAGCCATAAGGGTGCTCACCATCGCCAGTAATCTGCAGTCGACGCTCCGCGATCTTCAACGTCGCAAAGCGCGAGGCCGTCGTGGACTCGCGCTCGTCGAGGGGGTGCGCCTGGTCGAAGAGGCGCTGAACGCGGGTCTCAAGTTCAAGGGCGCGCTCGTCTCGGGGGAGCTCGAGCGCACCGCCCGTGGCACCGCACTGCGAACCGAGCTCGAAGGGCACGCGGTCCCGATCGAGGAGGTCTCGGCACGCGCCCTAGGCGAACTTGCGGACACCGATACGTCGCAGGGCATCATCGCCGTCGTCGAGCCGAAAAAATGGACACCCGACGAGCTCGCGCTTCAGGGCCGCGCGGTGGTGCTCGTGATCGACGGCGTCCAGGATCCCGGAAACGTGGGGACGCTGATCCGCACCGCGCACGCCCTCGGTGCCGCCGGCACGGTCGCGCTGCGCGGCACCGCCGACGTCGTGAGCCCCAAGGCGCTGCGGGCCGCGATGGGAGCAACGTTCCGCCATCCGGTGATCGTGCTCGACGACGCCGCGTTCATCACGTGGGCACGAAAGAACGGGGTCACGCTGTGGGCGGCCGCGGCCGACGGCGTCGCGCTGCATCGCGCCCTCGAGGGCGGAGGCAAGCGGGACGTCGGGAACCGGGGCGGTAGCCCGATCGGCGTCATCGTTGGCAACGAGGGCGCCGGTATTCGGCCACAGCTGAACGCGCTCTCCACGACACGCGTGGCGATCCCGTTGGCCCAGGGTGCGGAGTCGCTCAACGTGGCCGTGGCGGCGGGCATCCTCCTGTACGAGGTCATGCGTGGGCGGTGAAGGCCTGGTGGTGCTCGGCGCGGCACTGCTCGGCCTGTGTTTCGGTAGCTTCCTGAATGTCTGCATCATTCGCCTGCCGCTCGAGCACTCGTTGCTGCGCCCGCCCTCGTCCTGTCCCAAGTGCGGTGCCCGGATCACCTGGCGCGACAATATTCCCGTAGTCTCGTGGCTCCTGTTGCGCGGGAGATGTCGCCGCTGCAGCGCGCCGATTTCCAAGCAATATCCCATCATCGAAGCGGGCATCGGTCTTCTGTGGGTCGGCGCGGTGCTGTGGTACGGTCCGACGCTCCAGGCGGTTCAGGCCGCCCTGCTGGGCACGATCCTCGTGGGCATCGCGGTGACGGACGCGCGTCACTATCTCATCCCCGACGAGTACACCTGGGGAGGACTCGTCCTCGGACTCGCGCTCTCGCTCTCGGGCGGTGCGCAAGGCTTTCTTCAGGCGGTGCTCGGGGCGGTGACGGGATTCGGATTACTCTTTGTCGTGGCGCTCGCGGGGCGCTGGGCCTTCAAGGAAGAGGCGATGGGCGGCGGCGATATCAAGATGATGGCGATGGTGGGATCCTTCGTGGGGTGGAAGGGCGTGCTGCTCACGGTGTTTCTGGGCTCCCTGATCGGCAGCCTCGTGTTCCTGCCGCTGTCGCTCAAGCGGCGCCGACTCGTCCCGTTCGGGGTATTTCTCGCTCTGGGCGCCGCCGCGACGTTCGTCGCCGGCGATTGGGTGATTCAATGGTATCTCCAATTCCTGCGGAGCAGCTGAACCCGTGAGCGAGCCGCTCACCGGACTGTTTGAGTCCAAGGACATTCTCGAACGAATCGGGGTCGACCTCACTGCCCAGGCGCGGCGCGGCGACCTCGAGCCGGTCCGCTGCCGCGATGCCGAGATCGCGCGCGTGATCGATATCCTCCTGCGGCACGGCAAGAACAATCCCGCACTCGTGGGCAAAGCCGGCGTGGGCAAGACGGCGATCGTGGAGGGACTGGCCCAGCGCATCGCGGCCGACCGAGTGCCGCCGGCGCTCAAGGACGCGCGCGTCATCGCGCTCGACCACGTTGCGCTGCTCGCCGGCACGTCGTTCCGCGGACAATATGAGGAGCGCATCAGACTGCTGGTGCGCGCGCTGTCCGCGGACCCCGATCTCATTCTGTTCGTCGATGAGCTGCACAACCTGATCGGCCAGGGCACGGCGCTCGGCGCGGCGATGGACGCCGCCAACATGCTCAAGCCCGCCCTGGTGCGGGGCGACGTGCGCGTGATCGGCGCGACGACGAGCGACGAATACGACCACTGGATCCGCGGCGATCCCGCACTCGAGCGCCGGTTTCAGCCGGTGACCGTCGAAGAGCTGGACGAGATCCAGACGTGGGAAGTCCTGGTCGCCCGGCGGCCGCGGCTGGAACGGCATCACGCGGTTGCGATCACGGACGACGCGCTCAAGGCCGCGATCGTGCTCACCGACCGGTTCGTTCCCGACCGGGCCCGCCCCGACAAGGCCATCGACGTGCTGGACGAGGCGTGCGCGCACGCGCAGGCCACCGCGCACGTGTCGCCGGAGCTCGAGCGCCTGATCCGGGAGCGACGCAAGGTCGAAGCGGCGATTCGCCGAGAGCTGGGCGGAACGAAGGCCGAGGGCGGCGCGGGGCCGGACGACCTGTTTCGCGACATTCTTCCCATGATGGAGCGGATCGGACAGGAGATTGAACGGATTTTCGGCGGATCGGCGGGTGGGCGGATGGGCGGATCGACACCGCAGCCCCCATCCCCATCCGCCGATCCGCCGATCCGCCGATCCGCCGAACTTGCGACCCGCCGCGCGGAGCTCGACCGCCTCCTCCGCGCCGAGCTCGAGAAGCAGGGCATCGTGGTGGGAGGCGAGCAGGTCGCGCGCGCCGTCGGCGCCGCGGTCGGAAAAACCATTGAGTGGACGCCGTGACCCGCCGCTGGCTCGTGGCGGCCGCGTGCGCGGCCGCCGCGGCACTCGCGTGCAGCCAACGGGCCCGTGAGATCCAGAGCGAAGCGCAGCTCAAACGCGATGTAGACCAAATGATGCCTGCCGTGCAGCGCGCGACCGGCATGAAGTTCAAGAGTCACCCCGTCGTGCTGCGTCGCAGTCGCGCCCAGATACGCTTATACGTCATCCATAAGTCCGAAAACGACCTCCCTCCATCAGAGTTGAGAGGCATCCAGGAGGCCTACACGCTGTTGGGTTTGCTGCCGGATTCCGTGGATTTGCAGCACACCCTCGTGGATCTGCTCTCGGAGCAGGTGGCGGGCTACTACGATCCCGATTCGAACGCGCTGTTCATCGGCGCCGATGTGGATCCTGTCGAGGTGAGGACAGTAGTCTCTCACGAGCTGGTGCACGCCCTCCAGGAGCAATACGTATCCCTGGATTCCATCATGCAGCAGAAGAAGGAAAACGATCGCCGTGCCGCGGCACAGGCCGTGCTCGAAGGCCAAGCGACTCTCGCCCAACTCCTGGTCATGATGCCGGAACAGCAGCTTGACAACCTTCCCATGCTGTGGGACACTCGCGAAGCGGTAGGACAACAGCAACAGCAGATGCCGCAATTTGCCCACGCCCCGATGTGGCTTCGAGAGACGCTCATCTTCCCGTATCTGGCGGGCGCGGACTTCGTGCGCTGGTTCGACCGCACCCATCCCCAGAAACAGCCGTTCGGCCCGTTCATGCCCACGTCGACCGAACAGATCCTGCATACGGATCGGTATAACGCGGGCGACAAGCCAATCGAAATTGTGTTCACACGCTCGGAGGTTGACTCCGTCCAGTACGAGAACGGTCTGGGCGAGTTCGAGACGCGGCTCCTGCTCAAACAATTTCTCTACGACGATTCGACGAGCGCCGTGCTCGCGACGGGATGGGGTGGAGACCGCTACCAGGTACTCGGCCCAGCGCCCTCCAGTGCCGCGATCGTGTGGTACTCGGTATGGGACGACACTCACGCCGCCGATCGCTTTGCCAGCGGCTTGAAGCGGGCCTGGCAAAAGCGCCACGCCGCCGAGCCAGGGAGCCGTCGCTACGAGATCGAGCGTCTCGCCGTGGATGGCCACCCCGGGGTCCGCCTCGTCGATGCGCCGGCGGATTGGGCCGGGTGGAAGAAGCTGCCGAAGGTCAGAATCCCATAAGGCGGTACTCAGCCGCAGCGAGCGGTACTAGGCGGTAGGCCACGAACCCCTACGGTTTCTTACCGCCCTTTACCGCTCATTACCGCCTAAGTAGCTTGCAAGGCTTATGTTTGCAGGCCTTTCCGAGCAGATCGGCGCCGTCCTCACGCGGCTTACGGGACGCGGCGTTCTCTCGGCCGATGACGTCAACGAAGCACTCCGGGAGATTCGGCGCTACCTGCTCGAAGCCGACGTGAGCTTCGAGGTCACCGCGGGTTTCGTGGAGCGTGTGCGCGAGCAGGCGGTGGGCGCGATGCAACTGGGGTCGGTCAAACCCGGGCAGCAGGTCGCGAAGCTCGTGCGCGATGAGATCGCGCGGATGCTGGGTGCCACCGACGAGGACATCGCGGCCGGCGTCGGCATCCGCCGGGCGGTCCCCCTCGAGTTCGCGCCAGTCGGCCAGACGGTGATTCTGCTCGTCGGGCTCCAGGGCTCGGGAAAGACGACGACGGCGGCGAAGCTCGCTCGGCGACTGAAGAACGAGCAGAAGGCTCCCGGCCTGATTGCGGCGGACCCGTACCGGCCAGCGGCGGGAGAGCAGCTCGAGCTGCTCGGAAAACAGATCGCGGTGCCGGTCTTTGGGAACGGGGAAGGGGGAAGGGGAAAGGGCGTCCCGGAGCTGGTGAAGGACGCGGCGCGGGAAGCTGAACGCGCGCGATGCCGCACCGTGATCGTCGATACGGCCGGGCGGACGCAGGTTGATGCCGAGATGATGGACGAGCTGCGCGCGCTGAAGCAGGGCATGAATCCGCGGGAAGTGTTGCTCGTCGCGGACGGCATGACGGGGCAGGACGCGGTGCGACTGGCGCGCGGATTTCACGAAGGCGTCGGCCTCACGGGCGTGATCCTGACGAAGCTCGATGGCGATGCGCGCGGCGGTGCGGCGCTGTCGATTCACGGTGTGACCGGGTTGCCGATCAAGTACATCGGTACCGGTGAGAAGCCCGACGCGCTCGAACCGCTCGATCCGGTTCGCATGGCCGGACGGATTCTCGGTCAGGGAGATGTGGTCGCGCTGGTGGAGAAGGCCGCCGCGACGATCGACGCCGAGCAGGCGAAAAAGCTCGAGCAAAAAGCGCGATCGAAGAAGGGGATGGACCTCTCCGATTTCCTGGTGGCATTGAAGCAAATGCAGTCGATGGGGCCGCTCAAGCAGATCGTCGGCCTGTTGCCGGGCGTGAACGCCAAGATGCTGCAGGGTGTCTCGCTCGACGACAAACGGCTCAAGCACATCGAAGCCATCGTGCTCTCGATGACGCCCGGCGAGCGCGCCGATCCCAAGATTCTCAACGGGTCGCGGCGGCTCCGGATCGCGAAGGGGGCGGGACGGCCCGTACAGGAAGTGAACAAGCTGCTGGAGCAGTTCCAGCAGATGCGCAAGCTCATACAGAGGGTGTAAGACTCATGGCCACTCGGATTCGGCTGCGGCGCGTCGGGCGCAAAGGACAGGGATACTTCCGCATCGTCGTCGCGGACCAGGAGTCGCCGCGCGACGGTCGATTCGTGGCCACGCTCGGCCACTACAATCCACGCGCCAATCCCGCGGAGATCAAAGTCGACGCGGAGGCCGTGCACGGCTGGCTCGCCAAGGGCGCGCTGCCGTCTGACACCGTGCGGTCGCTCCTCAAGAAAGTGGGAGTGCTCGGCAAACGACCCGCGTAGTCGGACGACTCAAGAAGCCGCACGGGCAGCAGGGCGAGGTGGCCATCATTCCCCTCGTCGAGAATCCCGGTGCGATCTTCGTCCCGCGCGCGCAGGTAACGATCGTGGACGCCGAGCAGCGCGTGCTCGCGGGACCGCTTGTCGTGGCGCGGCGCCGGGCGTATCACCGGCAATGGCTGCTCGGATTCGCGGGGATCACGAGTCGCGCCGTGGTGGAGCAGTGGCGCGAGCAGTTCGTCGCGATCGAACAGCCCGATGCTGACGGTTAACGTCGTCACGCTGTTTCCCGAGATGTTCACGGCTCCGCTCGCCGCGAGCATCATGGGCCGGGCAGCCGCCCACGGCCTGGTACGGTATCGTGTCGTGCAGCTCAGGGAATACACGCACGACAAGCACCAGACGGTGGACGACTATCCGTACGGTGGCGGGGCCGGGATGGTACTCAAGCCGGAGCCGTTCTTCGAGGCGGCGGAGGACCTGCGCGTCGGCCCGCCGATCCTGCTGCTCTCCGCGCGAGGCCGCCGGTTCGCGCATGAAGACGCGGTGCGGTTCTCGGTGGGCAGGGAGCTGACGTTGCTGTGCGGCCACTACAAAGACGTCGATCAGCGCGTGGCCGACGGGCTCGGGGCGGAAGAGCTCTCGATCGGGGACTTCGTGCTCTCGGGCGGTGAGCCAGCGGCCCTGTGCGTCATCGACGCGGTGGTGCGGCTACTGCCAGGCGCGCTCGGCGATCACGAATCCGCCGCGGGTGACTCGCATTATGAAGGGCTGCTCGCGCCGCCCAGTTATACGAGGCCGCCGAGCTATCGCGGCATGGAAGTGCCCGCGGTATTGTTGAGTGGCGATCACGAGAAAATTGCGGCATGGCGGGCGGAGGAAGCGATCCGCCTGACCCGCGAACGGCGCCCGGACCTGTGGGCGAAGTACAGCGACGACGGCACGTGGGATTGAACGACCAGGAGAACGTATGGAGCGGTTACGAGCAGTCGAACGGGAAGGCTTGAAGACCAATATTCCCGCGTTCGACCCCGGTGATACGGTTCGCGTGATGGTGCGCGTTCGCGAAGGCGAAAAAGAGCGGCTGCAGGCATTCGAGGGCGTGTGCATCGCGCGCCGCGGCGGCGGCATCAACGAGACGTTCACCGTCCGGAAGATTTCCGCGGGCGTGGGCGTCGAGCGGATCTTCCCGCTGCACGCGCCGTCGATCGCCGAGATCGATCTGGTCCGCAAGGGACGGGTGCGGCGCGCGAAGCTGTATTTCCTGCGGCGGCTGGCCGGCAAAGCCGCCCGGATCCGCGAGAAGCGCGGTGCGGGAGGTGCGGCGGCGGCCGGGGGACCGGCGGGAGCGGGCGCAGCGACCGGCGCCGCGGAAACGGCGCCCCAGGGGGCGTGAGAGCGGGTCCCCGCCCGACCCTGGAGCGCGAACGCGCGCTCTGGGATGCGTCGGGTGGTGCGGTGCTCATCGCCGGTGTTGATGAAGCAGGCCGCGGTCCACTGGCCGGTCCAGTGGTTGCCGCGGCCGTTGTGCTTCCCCCCTTCTGCAAGCCGATCCGGGGCCTCAGGGATTCGAAACTGTTGGCCGCCGGCGTGCGGCAGCGCCTCGCGGTGCAGGTGCGCGAGCGCGCCCTCGCGGTCGGGGTCGGTGCCGCGAGTGTCTGTGAGATCGACCGCTACAACATCCGCCGGGCCAGCATCCTCGCCATGCGGCGCGCGCTCGAACGGCTGCGCGTGGTGCCCCAGCATGTCTTCGTGGACGGAGTAGCCTGTCCCGAGCTGGGTCGCGCGCACATCGCGATCATCGACGGCGATGCGCTGTGCCACTCGATTGCCGCCGCATCCGTGATCGCCAAGACGATTCGCGACCGCCTCATGAGCCGCCTCGCCCCGCGCCACCCCGCGTACGACTGGGCCAACAACAAGGGCTACGGGACCCCCGAGCATCTTGCGGCCCTGGCGACGCTCGGGTTTACGGCGCACCATCGCAAGAGTTTCGCGCCGGTGGTGCAGCTGGAGCTGGAGGGCATTGCCAGGGCGGTCATGAGCGGTCATGAGCGGTAAAAGGGCGGTAGGAAGCACGCAAACCTCCTGCCGGTTACCGCTTGCTACCGCTCTTGACCGCCCGTTTCAGTCCTCTCCGAAACTCCGCCAGGGAACGAGTATTGAGAATGTCCCGGGACTCGAGTCCTGCGCGCCGCGCCACATCCACCGCGTACTTCATGAACGGCAGGTTATTCACCGCATGACTGTCAGTTGACAGGACGAAGCGGGCGCCGGCGCGCTTCCCGGCAGCGGCGAGTGTGTCGGGAAGGTCCATGCGCTCGGGATGGCCGTCGATCTCGAGCAGGCAGCGGGACTCGACCGCGGCACGCACGACCGTTTCGAAGTCCACCGCGTACGACTCCCGTTCACGCCGGCCCAGACGCCGCCCCGTGGGATGGCCGATGGCATCGACGAACGGATGGCGAATGGCGGCGAGCAGCCGGTGCGTGAGCTGCTCGGACGACTGGTTCAAGCCATAGTGAATTGTGGCGACCACGTAGTCGGCTTCCGCGAGCACGTCATCCGGCAGATCCATCTCGCCGTTCTCGAGAATGTCCATCTCGATGCTTTTCAGAATGGTGAAGCCCTTGGTGCGCGCGTTCAGCTTGTCGATCGCCGCCCACTGTTCGCGCAACCGCGCGGCGTCGAAACCGAGCGCCATGCTGACCCGCTTCGAGTGGTCGGTGATCGCAATGTATTCGTAGCCGAGCTTCTGGGCCCCCGCGGCCATCTCCTCGAGCGTCGCGCGTCCGTCGGTGGCGGTGGTGTGCATCTGGAGATCGCCCTTGATCTCCGCCAGCTCGACGAGTTTCGGGAGTCGGTGCTCGCGGGCGAGCGCGATCTCACCGCGCGCCTCGCGCAGCTCGGGAGGGATGAAGTCGAGGCCGAGGTACTCGTAGATCTCGGCCTCGGTCCGGCCCGCCACGCGCCGCGATCCCTTGAACAACCCGTATTCGTTGAGCTTGAGGTCGCGCGCCTGCGCGATCTGCCGCAGCTCGATGTTGTGTGCCTTTGAACCCGTGAAGTAGAGGAGCCCCGCTCCGTAGGCGTCCGGCTCGAGCGCGCGCAAGTCGGCACGGAGCCCGTTCTGGAGCTCGATGGCCGCTCCGATCTCGCCTTTCGAGATCACGCGCACGGCGCCGGGATAGCTCGTGAACCGCGCAATCACGTTCGCGGTAGCGGCGCTCGTCACGAGAAAATCCAGATCGCCCACCGTCTCCCGCCTGCGCCGGTAGCTCCCCGCCACCGTGAGCGTGTCGAAGCTGCCGCCGTCCTCGAGCCACCGTCGCAGGGCCTCCGCTTGCTCCTCGGCCTCGAACAGCAGCAGCCGGCGCGGTCCCGCTTCCATCGTCTTCTGCCCCAGGGCCGCGCGCATCTGCTCCTGGGTCTTGGGACCGAAGCCCTTGATCTTCCCGACACGGCCGGAGTCGAGCGCTGTCTGGAGATCGGCGGCGGACGTGATCTTGAGCTTCGCGTGCAACAGTTTCACTCGCTTGGGGCCGAGCCCCGGGATGCGCAGCAGCTGCAGCAGGCCCGGCGGGACCTTGGCGCACAGCTCCTTGTGCAGCGGCAGCCCGCCCGTCGTCACGATGGTCCGGATTTTCTCGGCGATGTCGGTGCCGATGGACGGCAGCTCGGTGAGGTCGCGCTCGCCCCGGCGCACCAGGTCCGTGACGGCTTCGGGCAGATCGCGAACCGTGCGGGCCGCGTTGCGGTACGCCCGCACGCGGAACGGATTCTCGCCCTGAATCTCGAGGAGGTCCGCCACTTCATCGAAGATCTGAGCGACTGCGGAATTCTGAATTCCCGACGCTATGCGGGGCATGAGGCTGGAAATCTATTCCTTACACAATCTTGATGCTCCTTACACAATCTTGATGCCTGCGGCCAAGCCTTGAGCCCGCCCTGACCCGAACGCCACTATCGTCCCGCCGTCCGGTGCAGGAGTGTCGTCATGAAGTGGGTCGAAATGCTGGCATGGGTGTTGGGGATGTGGTTCGTCGTGCGGCCACTCGGCAGATACCTTGCCCGGCGCGCCGACGCCAACGCTATACTCACCGAAACGGAAGAGAACCAATTGAGCGCCGCGTTCGAGCGCCTCGGGATCATGCGTGTCCAGCGGGGATTGCGCTCCCAGGGGCATGCCTGGAGCGACTGCTTTGTCGCCTGCGCGACGGGAGGCCGGCCCTTCGGACTCCGCGCGGGCCTCTCCCGTGGCTGGCGTCGGGAACCGTTCATCGGACTCAACGAGTACGCCACGAAAACGCTCGTCCGGCTGTGGGACCGCAAGGAAGCGGCATTCCGGAGCTTCGCGGAAGACTGGGTCGGGGCACAGGAAGAGCTCACGGCAGCTTCACTCCAGCCTCATGAAGCGGCAGCAACGCTTGCACCAACTCCTACCGAGGTGACGCATGCTTGACCTCGCCTACGTGGCGCTCTCGTTTGTCTTTTTCGCGTTGATGCTTGTCTACGTCCGCGGCTGTGACTCGCTCGGCAAGCGGCAATCGGCAGACGAGCGCTCCTGATGATACTCGATACGATTCTCGGCGGCCTCGTGTCGGTCGCGATCCTGTTCTATCTCCTGTACACGCTGGTTCGACCGGAGAAGTTCTGATATGACCCTGAACGGTTGGCTGCAGATCGCGTTCTATTCGGTGGCCCTGCTGCTCATCACCAAGCCGCTGGGTGTGTACATGGTCAAGGTGTACGAGGGCTCGCTCACCTGGCTGCGGCCGGTCGAGCGGCTGTTGTACCGGCTCGCCGGCGTGAATCCCGACGAGGATCAGCACTGGACCGCCTACGCGGCGTCCATGCTGATTTTCAGTCTCGCCTCGATGCTCCTGACCTACGTCGTGCTGCGGCTCCAGCATTTGCTGCCGCTCAACCCGCAGCACATGGCGGCCGTTCCGGACCGCCAGGCGTTCGAGACCGCTGCGTCGTTCACCACGAACACGAACTGGCAGTCATACTCGGGCGAGACGACGATGTCGTACTTCTCGCAGATGACCCAGCTCGCGTTCCACAACTTCATGTCGGCCGCGGCCGGCGTGGCGGTCGCCGTGGCGTTCATCCGGGGAATCGTTCGCAAGGAGGCCGGGGGCCGCCTCGGGAATTTCTGGGCCGACCTGGTGCGCGGCACGCTGTACCTCTTCCTGCCGCTCTCCGCGGTACTGGCGCTGTTCTTCGTGCAGCAGGGCGTGATCCAGAACTTCTCTCATTACATGACGGCCACGACGCTCGAGGGCGCGAAACAAGTCCTCGCGATGGGTCCGGTGGCGAGCCAGGAGGCGATCAAGCAGTTGGGCACGAACGGCGGCGGGTTCTTCAATGCCAACTCCGCGCACCCGTTCGAGAATCCGACGCCGTGGTCGAACTTCTGGCAGATGCTCGCGATCTTCGCGGTCGCGGCCGGGCTGACGTACACCTTCGGCCGCATGGCGAAGAACCAGAAGCACGGCTGGGCGATCTGGGCGGCGATGTACGTGTTGTTCCTTGGCGGTGTGGCGACATCGTACTGGGCCGAAGCGCGCGGCAACCCGATCCATGCGGCACGGGGCGTCGACATCGTGGCGTCGGCGATGAACCCCGGGGGCAACATGGAAGGGAAGGAAGTTCGCTTCGGTCTCGCGAACTCCTCGCTCTACGAGACGCTGACGACCGACGCGTCGTGCGGCTGCGTCAACTCCATGCACGACTCGTACACGCCGATCGGCGGGCTGGTGCCCCTCGTGAACATGCAGCTCGGGGAGGTCGTGTTCGGCGGCGTGGGAGCCGGGCTCTACGGCATGCTGGTCAACATTATTCTCACGGTGTTCATCGCCGGGCTCATGGTGGGCCGGACGCCGGAATACCTGGGCAAGAAGATCCAGGCGCGGGAAGTTCAGATGGCCATGTTGTACGTGCTGGTATTCGCCGGCGCGGTGCTGACGTTGACGGCGATCTCCTCCGTGACCCCGGCAGGATTGAAGGGCTTGAACAACTCGGGCCCACATGGGCTCTCCGAGATCCTGTACGCCTTTACGTCGACCGCGGCCAACAATGGCAGCGCGTTCGCCGGTCTCACCGGATCCACGTACTTCTACAACACGCTGCTCGGACTGAACACGCTCATCGGCCGGTTTGCGATGCAGGTGCCGATGCTCGCGCTTGCCGGATTTCTCGCCGAGAAGAAAGCGGTGCCCGAGTCGAGTGGTACGTTCCCGGTGACGACACCGCTCTTCGTGATTCTTCTCATCTCGGTGATCCTGATCGTCAGCGCTCTGACGTTCTTTCCAGCGCTGTCCCTCGGTCCCATTGTCGAGCATTTCCTGATGCACGCGGGGAGGCTGTTCTAACATGGCGCTCAGCAAGCGACCGCTGTTCGACCCACCGATCGTCAAGCAGGCCACGCGCGACGCGTTCGCGAAGACCGTGAACCTCCGGCACATGGTCCGGAATCCGGTCATGTTCGTGGTCCTGATCGGGAGCGTGCTGACGACGCTCGTGCTCATCCGCGATGTGGCGACGCACGCGGGGAACCTCGGATTCACGCTGCAGATCACCCTGTGGCTCTGGTTCACGGTCGTGTTCGCGAACTTCGCCGAGGCGATGGCCGAGGGACGCGGCAAGGCGCAGGCCGAAACGCTGCGCAAGTCCCGCCGCGAAACGACCGCCAAGCGGCTGCGTAACCAGCGCGACCGGAAATCGTTCGACGCGGTCCCCGGGTCCGCGCTCCGCAAGGGCGATGTCGTGCTGTGCGAGCCCGGGGACATGATCCCCGGCGACGGTGAAGTCATCGAAGGCGTAGCGTCGGTCGACGAATCGGCGATCACCGGCGAATCGGCCCCCGTGATTCGCGAGTCGGGCGGCGACCGCTCCGCGGTCACGGGCGGCACGAAGGTCCTTTCGGACTTCCTGGTCATCCGCATCACCGCCAATCCGGGCGAGACGTTCCTCGATCGGATGATCGGCCTGGTCGAGGGCGCCAAGCGCCAGAAGACGCCGAACGAGATCGCCCTGATCATCCTGCTGTCGGGCCTGACGATCATCTTTCTGTTCGCCGTCGTCACGCTGCAGCCGTTTGCGATCTATTCGGGTGGCTCGGTGTCCATCCCGATTCTCGTGTCGCTCCTCGTGTGTCTGATCCCTACGACGATCGGCGGGCTGCTGTCGGCCATCGGCATCGCGGGGATGGACCGGATGATCCAGCACAACGTCATCGCGATGAGTGGTCGCGCGGTGGAGGCCGCGGGCGACGTGAATACGTTGCTGCTCGACAAGACCGGCACGATCACGCTTGGCAACCGCCAAGCGGTCGAGTTCGTGCCAGCCCCGGGCGTCCAGCAGGAGTATCTCGCCGATCGTGCCCAACTCGCTTCCCTACCGGATGAGACGCCTGAGGGACGCAGTATCGTTGTGCTCGCGAAGCAATTTGGTCTGCGGGCGCGCACGCTGTCGGAGGGGAAGAAGGGCATTACAGGTGAGGACAACGGCTCATCCGACCAGCCCATGGAGCTGGTGCCGTTCTCGGCCACGACGCGAATGAGCGGCGTGAACGCCGGCAGCCTCGAGCTGCGGAAAGGCGCGTCCGACGCGATCGGGAACTGGGTGCGGGACCGCGGTGGCGAAATGCCCGCGGCGCTCATGGTCGAAGTTGAGCGCATCGCGAAGCAGGGCGGCACGCCGCTCGTCGTCGCCGAGCGGCAGAACGGCACGGCGCGCGCGCTCGGCGTCGTGTACCTGAAGGACGTGGTGAAAGGCGGCATTCGGGAGCGGTTCGGCCAGCTGCGCGAGATGGGGATCCGGACCGTCATGATCACGGGCGACAACCCGCTCACCGCAGCCGCGATCGCCGCCGAAGCCGGCGTGGATGACTTCCTGGCGGAGGCGACCCCGGAAGACAAGATGACGCTGATCCGGAAGGAGCAGGCGGGCGGTCGTCTCGTCGCGATGACGGGCGACGGCACGAACGACGCCCCCGCCCTGGCGCAGGCCGACGTGGCGGTGGCGATGAACACGGGGACCCAGGCGGCCAAAGAGGCGGGAAACCTGGTGGATCTCGATTCGAATCCGACCAAGCTCATCGAAATCGTGGAAATCGGGAAGCAACTGCTGATCACCCGCGGCGCGCTGACCACGTTCTCGATCGCGAACGACGTCGCCAAGTACTTCGCGATCATTCCGGCGATGTTCGTGACGACGTACCCGGTGTTGCAGGCGCTGAACATCATGCGGCTGCACTCGGCGCAGTCGGCGATTCTCGCGAGCGTGATCTTCAACGCGCTCATTATCATCGCGCTGATCCCGCTCGCGCTGCGCGGCGTGCGGTACAAACCGGCACCCGCCGCGTCCATTCTCCGCCGCAATCTGTGGATCTACGGCGTCGGCGGCATCATCATCCCCTTCATCGGCATCAAGGCGATCGATGTCGTGCTCGTCCTTGCGAGGCTCGTCTGACCATGCTCAAGAACCAACTGCGTCCGGCGATCGTCCTGACACTGCTCCTCTGCGTCATCACCGGCCTGGTGTATCCGGGCGTCATCACCGCCATCGCCCAGGCGGTGTTCCCACACCAGGCGAACGGCAGCCTGATCGCGGGGCCGAACGGCACCGTGCGAGGCAGCGAGATCATCGGGCAGCCGTTCGCCAAGCCCGAATATTTCCACCCGCGGCCATCGGCGGCGGGGGCGGGATACGATGACACCCTGTCGGCCGGCACGAACAAAGGGCCGACGGATCTCAAGCTGGCGGACACCTTGATCGCCGGCGCGGTGGATAGCGCGGTGAAGCTCGACGGCGCGGTGAAGGGCAAGGTGCCTGCGGACCTGGCGACGTCGTCCGCCTCGGGGCTCGATCCCGACATTTCTCCCGGGAGCGCGTATCTGCAGGTGTCGCGGGTGGCGCGCGCGCGGCATCTCGATAGCGCCGTGGTGCAGCGTCTGGTCGAGAGCCACATCGCCGGCCGTCAGTTCGGGTTCTTCGGCGACCCGCGCGTGAATGTGTTGAAGCTGAACCTCGCTCTCGACAGCCTATCCCAGAGCCACTGACATGCGTGCTGGCGTTCTCATCCTGCTGGGACTGGCCCCGCTCACACAGCTTACGGCACAGGGCGCGCCCGCCGATACGGGAAAGACCCAGGCGGCACCCTCCGCCCCGGCTCCGACGAGTGCGATCACGATTTCGGGGTACGTCACCGCCTCGTACTTCTACGCCGGCCACCCGACCGACAGCCTTATCGTAGGCCGGTTGTACGACCGGTTCCACAACCGGATCATCATGAACGCCGCGCGCATCAGCTTTGACAAGCCCGTCGCGACGGACAAGGTCGACGCCGGTATGCACGTGGACGTCCTGTTCGGCGAAAACGCCCCGCCGCTGCAATCGGTAGGGTTCAAGCTCGGCGACCAGGGCGATATGCCGCAGGCGTATGCGACGCTCAACGTGCCGACCGGCAAAGGGACGTACGTGCAGTTCAAGGGCGGCAAGATGTGGACGCTGCTCGACGTGGAAGTCGTCGATGA
>DATIWU010000150.1:0-37578 GCA_035519195.1 Gemmatimonadales bacterium | reverse complement strand
CGCCCCCCCCACCCCCACCCCCACCCCCACCCCCGGCACCGCCCCGCAAGCCACCGGGCCGCAATTCAGAAAAGAAATTCACGCCTTCGCGCAGCAGACGATTGTACGGCGACGCGGGCAGGCGCATCGCGGCATGATACGCGTCGTTCAGGCGAGCCGCTCGCTCGATCTCGGCCATGAACCGGTCGGCCTGGCGGCGCAGCCGCCGGAACTGCCACCATTTCAGAAAGATGAGATACCAGGAGACGAGCGAAAACACGACGAGGATCGCGAGCACGAATTTCGTCTCGCGACTGGAGGTGACGACGAGATCCCACGGCGTCGTCGGGACGGCACGCCCGACCTGGACCAGGACGATGGGGGCGAAGCTAAGCGTCGTGATCTCCGCGTCCGATCCGGAACAGCTCTTTCAGCGCCTCGAGGAGCCCGTACGCCCGGCCGCGGTCAGCCGCGTCTTTCAGCGCGACCGTGGGCTGATGGAGAAACTTGTTCAGCAGCGCCCGGCTGAACTGATCGATCTGCGCCTGATCGTCGGCGCTCAAATGCTTGAATCGACGCAGGGCGCGCTCGAGCTCCGCAGCACGCACCTGATCCAGCCGGTCGCGAAACTCCCGCAGCGCCGGCACCACCGCGAGCCCGCCGTACCACGCCCAGAAGCGCTCGACCTCCTCATTGACGATGCCCTCCGCCGCGGGAATTTCCCCGCGCCGCTGCGCGGCGGCCTGGCCTGCCACCGATTGCAGGTCATCGACGTCGTAGAGGAAGACATTCTCGAGCTGCCCCACCGACGATTCGACGTCACGCGGGACCGCGAGATCGAGAATGCACAACGGGCGTCCATGGCGTGCCCCGATCGGCCCCGCAACCCGCTCCCACGTGACGACCGCGTGCGGCGCCGCCGTGGAGCAGAGCACGATATCGGTCTCGGCGAAGTGCGGCCAAGCCTGGTCGAGTGTGAGGGCGCGTGCCCCCAGCTGCTCGGCGATGGCGCGGGCACGCTCGTAGGTGCGATTCGCGACCATGACCACCCGCGCCCCTTCCGCGGCGAGGCACGTGGCCGCCAACTCAGCCATGTCGCCGGCGCCCAGGATGATCGCCGACCGGCCCGTGAGATCGCCGAAAATCTTTGTCGCCACGGAGACCGCGGCGGAAGGAACAGACGCCGTCCCGGTTCCGAGCCGGGTCTCGGTTCGCACCCGGGCACCGACGAGCAGGGCCGATTGAAACAGACGGTGCAGCACCGGGCCGGCTTGGGGACGCGAGCTCTCCCATGCATCGCGGACCTGCCCCTGGATCTGCGATTCTCCCAGCACCATCGAGTCGAGCCCCGCGGACACGCGGTACAGATGCCGCACGGCATCCTGGTCGCGTTCCATGTATCCGTACTCGCGCGCGTCGCGTTGCCCGTCCGCCAGCCGTTCGGCGAGCACCGACCAGACCGCATCGGACACGGATTCCTGGGGTTCGGCAAGGTAGAACTCGGTCCGATTACAGGTGGAAAGCAGCACGCCCCCCGTCGCGCCGGCCGACAGGACGCGCGCAAGCGACTTCGGCACCTCGTGCGCGGCGTGCGCGAATCGCTCCCGAACCTCGAGGGGAGCCGTTCGGTGATTCACGCCCAGCACCGCGATGCTCATGCGTTCCGGTTCATAGCAAGCGTTCGGTTCCCGGTTGAGCGAGCTTCAGCGCCACGTAGACGAGGACGACGGCCGCAAATCCGGCGATGCTCGCGAAGGCCGCCCGTCGACCCGCCCAGCGGCGCGCGACTCGCACCCAGACGGTCCACCCCAGCACGACCCAGGTGAACGAGCCCCAGACAACCTGCGCGGCATCGACATGCAGCCCGCCGGCAAAGCGGCGGGCGTATCCCAGCGCCAGCAACACCCCGACCGTGAGCGCCGGAAATCCCGCGATCAGCGCCACGTGATTGAGCCGGTCGAGCCGCTCGAGCGGAGGAAACAGCTGAAATACCGCCCCGAAGCGCTTGGCCTTCAACTCACGGAACTGCCACAGATACAGCGCGGCGGAGATGAAAGCGAGCGCTAGCAGAGCCAGACCCAGCACGCTGAGCGTCACGTGCAAGATAAACCACATGTTGCGCCCCGCGGAGGGCTCCGCCCCCGGGGCCAACCCGAGCAGCAGTGCCAGGCCAACGAGCCCCGCGGCAAGCGGTGCCGTAAATAGCGCCACGGTGGACGCCCGGAGCACGACTTCGCTCACGATTTGCAACAGCACCAGGAACCACGCCAGCACCGACAATGTCGGCACGACGCCGCTGATGCCCACCTGCAGGAGCTCCAACAGGCCAACGCCGTGCAGCACCGCGCCCAGGCTCGCGGTTCCGATCGTCCAATTGCGTGAGATAGCAGACTGTCCCCAGAACGGCGCGAGCGCGAGCGCCGCCGAGAGTACGTAGAGTCCCAACGCGGCAAAATGGAGATCGACGAGCATGAACAAAGATGGCGGCCTCCGGCGATTTTCGCCGGGGCGCCATGTTCAGGACGGCATCTTCCGAATGAGCCGCACGTCGAGGCCGGGTTTGAGCAGAGGATTCTCGATGTTCAGCAGCAGCCCAGAGGAGGAATGCTGGCGCGTATGCACGATCTCGAGATACGCACGCGGCTCCTGCGAAGGTGAGCCGAGCTCTCCCGTGTACGCCTCGAACACGTCTCCCGGCGATACGCCATCCGCCCGCCCGCGATCGATGAACAGAATCTGTTGGGTGAGCCCCAGCGCATGCAGATCGCGATGCGCGATGATGTGCCCCTGCAGTCCCTGCTTCACCGGTGTGGGCCGGACTTCGCCGGGATCCTTGAAGGGCTCGAGTGGCAGGGCCACGCGTCCATCGCGGATCCGGCCGAACTGCAGCAGGATCTCGGCGAGCAACTGCTTCTTGGTCACGTCGCGCACCCGAGCAACGCCCACGGGGACGACCACGTCGCCCCAGTTCCCTTCGTTGCGGTCGATTCGTGCGATCAGAATGGAGTCGCCCACGTGATACGACGTGCGCGCGGGTGGCTCGATCACAATCTGGTCGTACTGATACGCCACGGACTGCGTGCTCAATCGGGGGATCGCCGGCTGGTCGACTCGCCCAATCACCTGTCCCCAGGGTAGATGCTCGCCCTCGGTGAGGAACCCCGCGGAATAAAACTCACCGCGGCGCAATGGCCGGTATGGCTGATTGGCGTACGCGCGCAACACGTCCGCCGGCTGCTCGACGTGAGACGCGGGGCGATCAAAGATCGTCTGGTAGGCCTCGCTCGCGGGCGGCGGCGGCGGCTCCTCAACGGGCGGCGTCGTGGTGGTATCCGTCGGCACGGCCGCAACGACCGCGGTGTCCGTCGGTACCGCCTGCGCGCGGACGGTGTCGCCGGTGAGCGCGGGGGTCACCGCTACCGCGGTAGTCTCTGCTGGTGTCGTCTGGGCAACCGCACCCTGGCCCTGCCCCGAAATCGTGAGCACCTGCCCGGGATAGATCCAATGGGGATCCTCGATCGAGGAGATGTTCAGACGATAGATCTCGGGCCAGAGGAGCGGGTCGGTGAAGTACTGCTGCGAGATGGACCAAAGCGTCTCGCCACGCACAACGGTGTGCGTGGCGGGCACCTGCGCCAAGGCCGGAGATTCGGTGCTCGGCACCGCGGGGATCGCGGCACGGCTCGTATCGGGCGCAGCCCGGGTGGTATCCTGCCCGCGCAACGTCCCACAAACGAGCGGCACCGCCACAAGGGCGAGCAGTGCCGCTCGGTTAGAACGGCAGATCGTCGTCCTCCTCATCGAGCAGGGCCTCCGGCACTCCATCGAGCGACTCGACCTTGCCTTCCGCCCCGACTTTCGCCGTGGCCCGGGCTCGAGCCATCTCTCCAGGAGCGTCGCCGACACCTGCCCCCCCGGCCCCCCCACCCCCCCGTGAAGACAACAGGAGCACCTCGCGGGCGATGATCTCGGTAACGTAGCGCGTCTGCTTTTCGCGATCTTCCCACGTGCGATATTCGACCCGGCCCTCGACGTAGATACGGTCGCCCTTTTTCATGTACTTGTCGGCGAGATCGGCGAGCTGGGCACCCTTGTTATTCCAGCAAATAACGCGGTGCCATTCTGTCTTTTCCTGCTTTTCGCCGTTCTGCGCATTCCACTGGCGACTGGTCGCGAGCGACAGTGTCGCCACGCGAGACCCATTGTTCGTGCTCCGCACCTCCGGATCAGCCCCTAAGTTCCCAATTAGCATCACTTTATTCAGGCTACGGCTCACGAGCGACCTCCAGCGGAAAATGCGGGCGGGGCACCAAGGTGCCCCACAGTATATGAATCGCAAATTGTTCTGTCAATCAAAGATACGCCCTCGCAACCAAATTCCCGCGGTACGATTCATATCCCCACCCGCAGCACCACGGCGTCTTCGGTCGGCAGGCGGTAGTAGTGGCGGCGCCTCCCAACCCGGATGAAGCCGAGTTGCTCGTACAGGTGTTGTGCGACAGCGTTCGACTCACGCACCTCGAGATACACGGAGGTCACGCCGCGTTCGCGCAGCGCGTGGAGCATTGCGGTGACGAGCGTGCGTCCCGTTCCGTGGCGCCGATCCGATTCCCGCACCCCAAGATTCAGAATCTCTCCCTCATCGGCGGCGTAATGCGCGATGATGTACCCAGCCAGATTACCCTCCGATCCCGCGGCGAGAAACGGCACACCCGAGTTCACGCATTCGATGAAGTCCTGCCGTGACCACGGGTCGCTGAAGCTGGCGCGCTCGATCGCGAGGATCGCGGGAACGTCAGCGAGCTCGGCCGGGCGTATCGGGTAGGGGTCGTCCATGAGCGGCTTCCCAGCGCGCCTGCGCCTCGGCGGGTCTGCCGTATACCGGCTCGGCGGTCAGCGGGTCGTTGATCGGGTGTCCAAGGCCGTGGTACGCCTCGAGCGCAAGAAGCAGCGGGGCGGACGGTGGCAAGGATTCCAGTCCGATCGGCGCCGCGCCGGACCACTGCGTGCTCGCGTCCGCATGGCGAACCGCTCCATCGCCGACCACGAGCACCGGTCGTTCCGGCGCCGCCCGCGCGAGTTCTGCCATGGTGCCTAGCGTCGGCTCGAGCAGGGTCTCCACGTGATCCGGGGAAATGCGGTACATGGCGCCGTACACCTGGCCGCGCAGGGCGTCGAAACAGGCGGCGATCGGCGCAGGTCCGATCTTCCGGGCGGCCGCCGCCGCCCAGGCCATCAGTGACGGAAGGCGCACCAGGTCGAGCCCGGGCTCCTGGGCCAGTCCTTTTGCCGCCGCCCAGCCGATCCGGAGGCCCGTAAAGCTCCCCGGCCCGTCGCCCAGCACGATGCCTTCCAGCTCCGCCACCGTCACGTCCGCCCGGCGCAGGACGAAATCGACGAGTCGCAGAATCTCGGTTGCATGCCGTCTCGCGCCCCTGACCTCCGCGCCGGCGGCCGTGTTGGGAGGCTGCCCCACCGCGACCGATGCGATGTCGGTAGCGGTGTCGATGGCGAGCCAGAGGCCGGTCACCGGATCTCCTCGAGCACGCGCACGTCCGGATCGTCCGCGTAACCCAAACGAAAATGCCGTGCAAGCGTCGGCGCCCACGCCCCCGCACGCTCCGGCCACTCGATCAGAACGATGGCCTGCTCGCGCACCATGTCATCGAATCCCAAGTCCTGGGCCTCGAACGGCGTGCGGAGGCGATAGCAGTCCACGTGATAGACGGGCCGCGGGCCGGCTTCGTACTGGTGTACCAGGGCGTAGGTAGGGCTCGTGGCAAGGGTGTTGGCGCCGAGTCCGCGGCAGATCGCTTGAATCAGGGTGGTCTTGCCGGTGCCCAGATCACCCGAGAACCCGATCACGGCCGGAGGGGATGCGGCGAGCTCCCGCCCCAGCATCTCACCGAACCGGCTGAGCTCGTCCGCGTGCAGACGCATGCCGGGGAGAGCCGTCTTCTCCGGCTCGGAGCTCGAGGATCTGATCGCGCAGCATGGCGGCGAGCTCGAAATCGAGCTCCTCCGCCGCCGCCTGCATCTGCTGTTCCAGGAGCTGGATCAGCGCGTCGCGTTCGCGCGCGTTCGTGGGGCGCGGCGCCGGCGCGGCACCGGGGCGCGTCGCGGGCGCTTTGGCATCGGCCACCCGCGTCGCGAATCGCACCTGATCCACCGATTTCACGATCGACCGCGGTGTGATGTTATGCACCCGGTTGTACTCCGCCTGCAACGTCCGCCGGCGATTCATTTCCCCGAGGGCCCGTTCCATCGAGCCGGTCACCCGATCGGCATAGAGGATGGCTCGGCCGTTCAGGTTTCGCGCCGCCCGCCCGACGGTTTGAATCAACGAGCGATCGGAACGCAGGAAGCCTTCCTGGTCGGCATCGAGCACCGCCACGAGCGAAACTTCCGGCAGGTCGAGCCCCTCGCGCAGCAGGTTGATTCCGACGAGCACGTCGAATTCGCCAAGCCTCAAGCCGCGGATGATTTCCACGCGCTCGATGGCGTCGATTTCCGAGTGGAGATAGCGGACCCGCACGCCCTGCTGCTGGAGATAGTCGGTGAGATCCTCGGCCATCCGCTTCGTGAGGGTGGTAACGAGCACGCGCTCGCCGCGGGCTTCGCGCCCCCGGATCTCGTGCAGCAGATCATCGACTTGCCCCTTGACCGGCCGCACCTCGACTTCCGGATCGACGAGCCCGGTCGGCCGGATGATCTGCTCCACCACCACGCCACTGGAAAGCTTGAGCTCCTCGTCCCCCGGCGTGGCGGACACGAACATCATCCGCGGCACGAGATGCATGAACTCGTCGATGCGGAGCGGTCGGTTGTCGAGCGCCGAGGGCAGCCGGAACCCGTAATCGACGAGCGTCTGCTTGCGGGAGCGATCGCCTTCGTACATCCCGCCGAGTTGCGGCATGGTCTGATGGGACTCATCGATGATGCACAGGTAGTCTTCCGGGAAGTAGTCCAGCAGGCACGCGGGCCGCTGCCCCGGCGAGCGTCCCGTCAGGTGGCGCGAGTAATTCTCGATGCCGGCGCAGCGGCCCACCTCGAGCAGCATGTCGATATCGAAATTGGTGCGGGACTCGAGCCGCTGGGCCTCGAGCAGCTTGTTCTGCGAGCGCAATTCGGCCAGCCGCTCCTTGACCTCCGCGCGAATCGCGGCCACCGCGCGCTCGATGCGCGGCCGCTCGGTGACGAAGTGCGTCGCCGGATACACGGCGCACCGTGGCAACTCGACGATGGTGTTGCCCGACCGCGGATCGATTTTCGCGATGCGCTCGACCGTCTCATCCCAGAATTCGACACGGACCGCCTGCTCGTCGTAGGCCGGAAAAATCTCGACCGTATCGCCGCGCACCCGGAACGTCCCCCGCTCGAAGGAGACATCGTTGCGCTGATACTGGACCCGCACCAGATCCTCGAGCAGCGCATCGCGGCCACGCTCCTCGCCCACGGCGGCCGTGACGAGCAATTGCCGGTACAGCTCCGGGTCGCCCAGGCCGTAGATCGCCGAGACGCTCGCGACGATGACGACGTCGTCCCGTTCCATGAGGCTCGACGTCGCGCGCAGCCGCAGGCGGTCGATGTCGTCGTTGATCGACGAATCCTTGGCGATGTAGGTATCGGTCTGCGGTACGTACGCTTCGGGCTGGTAATAGTCGTAGTACGAAATGAAGAACTCGACGGCATTGCGGGGAAAGAAGCTCTTCAGCTCGCCGTAGAGCTGTGCCGCGAGGGTCTTGTTGTGCGAGACCACGAGCGCCGGCTTGCCGAACCGGGCAATCACGTGCGCCATCGTGAGCGTCTTGCCCGAGCCGGTGACGCCGAGCAGCGTCTGGTAGCGCTCGCCCCGCCCGAAGCCGCGCGACAGCTCCTCGATGGCGCCGGGCTGGTCCCCCGCGGGCGCGAACGGGCTGGCGAGATCGAACGCCATGCTCAGGCGGGGGCGCCGGCGTCGTGTCGCGCGACGTCGGTCACACCCTTCAGGCGCCGGATGGCCTTGATCACCTTGTTCAAGTGATTCTGGTTCTCCACTTCCACGAGGACCGTCCCGAACACGGCACCGTCACGGGTCGCGAGCTCGGCCGAGCGAATGTTGGTTCCGGATTCGCTGATCGCCTCGCAGATGTCGCCGTACAGACCGCGCCGGTCTTCGCCCGTCACGCTCAATCGCACAACGAACGTCTCGCCCTCCGATTCCTGCCAGTCGATTTCCACCCGGCGCTCGGCCTCGGCCGAGAGCACGAGCAGGTTGGGGCAATCGCTGCGGTGAATCGAGATGCCGCGGCCCTGCGTGACGTAGCCGACCACCGAATCGCCCGGGACCGGCTGGCAGCATTGGGCGTAGCGCACCATGAGGCCGTCGACGCCCTGGATCTTGATCCCGCGGCCGAGGCGCAGGCGCTCGATCATTCGCCCGAACGCCGTCGGCTTGGGCGGCTGGAGATCTTCGGCGGCGGCCTCGGGGTAGATCGCCCGCATCACTTGTCCGATCGGGAGATCGCCGCGCCCGAGGGCCGCCTGCAGCTGCTCGGCGTTCCCGATCGAGAGCGTGATGGCCGCCTTGGCCAGCCGCTCCTCGTCCGGCATCTCGAGCCGCCGGCGCTGGATTTCGCGCTGCAGAATTTCCCGGCCCAGCGTGAGGCTCCGCTCGTGCTCCTCCTGCTTGACCCACTGCCGCACCTTGTGCCGGGCACGCGCCGTGAGCACGTGGGCCAGCCAATCGCGCGAGGGCTTGGCCTGCGGGCTGGTAATGATCTCGACGGTGTCGCCATTGGCGAGCGGCCGGTGCAGCGGCGCGATGCGCCCGTTGATGCGCACGCCCTGGGTATGCTCGCCCACTTCCGTGTGCACGGCGAACGCAAAGTCGAGGGGCGTAGCGCCTTTTGGCAACCGCTTCACGTCGCCCCGCGGCGTGAACACGAAGATCTCATCCTGATAGAGATCGATCTTGAGGAACTCGAGAAATTCCTCGGGCGTGTGCGTGTCCTGCTGCAACTCGATCAGCTGACGGAACCACGCCAGGTGACGGTCCAGCTCGTCGGGGCCGCCGCGCCGGCCGCGCTGCTCGTGATACAGCCAGTGAGCCGCGATACCGTATTCCGCCGTGCGGTGCATCTCGCGGGTGCGGATCTGAATCTCGTAGAGCTGCCCCTGCGGGCCGAAAATGGTGGTGTGCAACGACTGATAGCCGTTCGATTTCGGACTCGCGATGTAGTCCTTGATGCGCTCCTGAAGCGGCGTCCACCGGTGATGAATGATCCCGAGGACGTGGTAGCATTCGGGAATCGAGTTCACGAGCACGCGAACCGCGAGCAGATCGTAGATCTCGTCGAACGGCTTTCCGCGCTTGCGCATTTTCTTGTAAATCGACCAGAGATTCTTCGGACGGCCGGTGACCTCGAATCCCTCGAGTCCCGCGCGGGTGAGCTCTTCGACCAGGGGCACCTGCAGGCGGTCGATCGTGCGCTCGCGCTCGGCCTTCTTCGCCCGCACCTGGCGGGACAACTGCCGGTAATCGTCCGGCTCGAGAAACTTGAACGCGAGATCCTCGAGCTCCGCCTTCACGCCCGCCATGCCGAAGCGGTGGGCCAGCGGGGCATAGATCTCCCGGGTCTCGAGCGCGATGCGCCGTTGCTTCTCCGGCTCGAGATGCTCGAGCGTCCGCATGTTGTGCAGCCGGTCGGCGAGCTTGATGATGATGACGCGCGCGTCCTTCGCGACCGACAGCAACAGTTTGCGGTAGTTCTCCGCCTGCTCCTCCGCGCTCGAGCGGAAGGTGAGCGAAGACAGCTTCGTGAGCCCGTCGACCAAGGTGGCGACTTCGGGGCCGAAGTCCTGGCGAATCTGCTCGAGCGAGACGTCCGAGTCCTCGACCACGTCATGCAGCAGCGCCGCCGCGATCGTGGTCGAATCCATCTGCTGCTCGGCGAGGATCGTGGCGACCGCCACGCTGTGGGAGACGAAATCCTCTCCCGAACGACGTTTCTGACCGTGGTGCGCCTCGGCGCTCACCCGGTAGGCCCGCGTGACCAGATCGAGGTCCAGCCGCTCGCGCTGCGCCGACACCGCGCGCGCCAGCTCCGGCGCCAGCACCGCGACCGCGCTGGTCACAACAGGCCCGCCTCCGCGAAGCTCATGTAGCGATCGCCTCCAACGATGACATGATCGTGCACCGGGACATCGAGTAACCGTCCCGCCTCGACCAGCTGCCGCGTCACCGCGCGGTCATCGGCCGACGGCGTGGGATCACCGCTCGGGTGATTGTGCACGATGATGATCCCCGCGGCGGCTTCCGCAATGGCGGCCCGGAATACCTCGCGGGGGTGCACCAGCGAGCTGTTCAGGATCCCCCGAGTGATCAAGACGTCACCCTGTACCTGGCTCTGGCTCCCAAGTGCGAGCACGTGGAACTCCTCCACGGCCAAGTCGCGCAGCCTGGGTACGTAGAATCGGTGGACATCGGCCGGCGTCCGGATCCGCTCAGGAGGCGGAACGGCTTCCGCCCCGACCCGCCGCCCCAGCTCCAGCGCCGCCACAATCCGGCCAGCCTTGTTGCGTCCCACCCCGGCAACGCCGGCCAATTCGGCCGCAGGACGGGTGGCCAGCCTGCGGAGCGAGCCCTCTCCCCGCGCCAGGAGCGCCCCGGCCACCTCCAGCGCGTCGTGTCCCCTGCACCCTGTACCTAGGACTATGGCCAGAAGCTCCTGCCCAGTCAACGCGGCGGGGCCTGCGGTCCAGAGGCGTTCGCGGGGGCGGTCCGGTGGCGGATGCTCCAACAGATGTAACGGCATGAGACGAAGGTACGATGAGACAACGCAGTAGCGGGATCCTAATAGCGCGGAACGCGGAATGCTGAACGGACCTACTCGGGTCGCATGGCGATCCGACCTCTCATTGATGTTCCGCGTGCCGCGTTCCGGCTGCCGCGTTCAAATGGCCGCTCCGTGACACTTCTTGAACTTCTTCCCGCTGCCGCAGGGACAGGGGTCATTCCGTCCGACGCCCGCATACGGGTTGGGTGCGACGGCAGCGGGCGCCGCGGCGGACTGGCGACCCGGTTCAGCCGCTTCACCACCCCCACCCACGAGCCCTTCCGCTTCGGCCTTGCGCGCCACCATGGGGGTGGGCCGGCGCGGTCTCGCGCCCCCGCCAATCAGGCCGCCTGACGTCTGCGCGGGTGCCGGCGGTCTGCCGCCCGCGGGACCGGTCGCGGTACCACCAACGGCCGGCCGAGGCGGTCCGACCTCGATCTGCAGCTTGAACCAGCGTTCGGAAAACGTGGTGCGGACATCGTTCATGAGGCCGACGAACATTTCGTAGGCCTCCTGCTTGTACTCGATCAGGGGGTCCTTCTGCCCCCACGCGCGGTATTGGATGGCCGCACGCAGCTGGTCGAGGTCGTACAAATGGTCCTTCCACTTTTCGTCGATCACGCCGAGCATCACGTGGGAGAGCGCCTGCTCCCCCACACGTACCGCGCCCACCTGGCGCTCGACGTCGTGGAAGTAGTCGAGCTTGGCATTGAATGCGGCGACGCCCGCCTTCTGCGCCGCTTCGACCAGCGCGCCCCGATCGCGGATCTTGGCGGGGTCCGTGATCTCCGGGACGGTGAGGAGGAACTTGAGCAGGAACCCGGTTTCCATCTGCGCGCGGTCCCAGGCGCCCGCGTCCGGCGCATCGCCGATCTCATCATCGGCGAGCCGCTCCACCGCCGCGTCGATCATCCGCTTCGCTTCCGCCTTGAGCTCTTCCCCACCCTCGAGCGCGAACAGGCGCAGCGAGTAGATGACCTCGCGCTGCTGGTTCATCACGTCGTCGTACTCGAGCAGTTTCTTGCGGGCCTGGAAGTTCTGGAGCTCGACCCGCTTCTGGGCCTGACCGATGGCGCTCGTCACCCAGGGATGGGTGATGACTTCCCCTTCCTCGGCGCCCGTGCGGTCCATCCACTTCGCGATCCGATCGGAGCCGAACAAACGCATCAGGTCGTCTTCCAGCGAGAGATAAAAGACGCTCTGGCCTGGATCGCCCTGACGGCCCGACCGGCCGCGGAGCTGGCGATCGATACGGCGTGCTTCGTGCCGCTCCGTACCGATGATGACGAGCCCACACGGTGGATCGTCATAGCAGCCGAGCTTCTTCACCTCGGGTTGGGAGAGGTCCGGCTGCTCGCTCACCTGTCCGAACGCCGGATCGCGGGACTGGATACCGCAGACCTGACACTGCTTCACGCCGGCGCCGAGTTTGATGTCGGTGCCGCGCCCCGCCATGTTGGTCGCGATGGTGATCGCGCCGGCGCGGCCCGCCTGCGCCACGATCTCGGCTTCGCGCTGGTGGTATTTGGCGTTCAAGACCTCGTGCGGCAGGCCGCGGCGCTTGAGCATCCGGGACAGCGTCTCCGAGACTTCGACGCTCACCGTGCCCACGAGCACCGGCAGCCCGCGCTTGTTCTGCCGCTCGAGCTCATCCATGATCGCGTTGTATTTCTCACGCCGTGTCTTGTAGATGAGGTCGTGTTTGTCGATCCGGCGCACCGGGCGGTTCGTGGGGATGACGACCACCTCGAGCCCGTAGATCTGGAAGAACTCGGTCTCCTCGGTTTCCGCCGTACCCGTCATGCCGGCGAGCTTCGAGTACATCCGGAAGTAGTTCTGGATCGTGATCGTGGCGAGCGTCTGCGACTCCTCGCGCACCGCGACCCCTTCTTTCGCCTCCACCGCCTGGTGCAATCCATCCGACCACCGCCGCCCGGGCATAAGCCGACCGGTGAACTCGTCGACAATGAAAACCTGACCCTCCTGGACGACGTAGTCGACGTCCTTCTCGTACAGGGCGTGGGCCTGGAGCAGCTTGTGGATGATGTGGAGGATCTCACTCTTCCGCGCATACTCGGCTTCGACGGCGCGGCGCCGCTCGACTTTCTCGCTGGGCGTGAGCGCGTCGTCCCGCTCGATCTCGTGCACCAGCTGGGAGATATCCGGGACGATGAACAGCGAGGGATCCTGCGGCGACATCGTTTCGACGCCTCTATCCGTCAAATGCGCCGTGTGACCCCGCTCGTCGAGGACGAAATACAACTCGTCTTCGAGGTTCCGCATCTTCTGCTCGCGCGCCGGCAGCTTGCGATCGGCCAGGTGGTCCAGCTCCACCCGCTGCACCAGCGATTTCACGCCCTGCTCGTTCAGGAGCTTTAACAGCCGCTTGTTTTTCGGGATCCCGAGCTGCGCCTGATAGAGCAGCACGGCGCCATCGTAGGCGGTCTTCTCGTCCGCCACGAGCGGCTCGGCGCGACCGATGAGATCGTTGACCACGGCGTTCTGCTTGCGGACGAGCTGTACGACCTGCGCGTTGTATTGCGCGTATTTCTCGTCCGATTCCGTGCCCACCGGCCCGGAAATGATGAGCGGCGTCCGCGCTTCATCGATGAGGATCGAGTCCACTTCGTCGATGATCGCGTAGTTGTGCCCGCGCTGCACCCGTTCGTCCAGCGTGAACACCATGTTGTCGCGCAGGTAGTCGAATCCGAACTCGTTGTTCGTGCCGTAGGTGATGTCGCACTGATACGCCGCGCGGCGCGCCGGCGTCGCGGGATCCGTGTCGTCGATGCATCCCACCGTCAGGCCGAGCCACTTGAAGAGGTGGCCCATCCACTGCGAGTCGCGGCGAGCGAGATAGTTATTGACCGTGACGAGGTGCGCACCCTTGCCCGAGAGCGCGTTCAAATAGAGCGGCAGGGTCGCGACGAGCGTCTTGCCCTCCCCCGTCGCCATCTCGGCGATCTTCCCCTGGTGCAGCACGATCCCGCCGATGAGCTGGACGTCGTAGGGCACCATGTCCCACTTGAGGGAATGGCCCGTGACCACGACCTCCGTTCCGACCAGCCGTCGGCAGGCTTCGCGAACGGTGGCGAACGCCTCGGGAAGGATGTCGTGCAGTATCGCTTCGGTCTCGCGGGCGAGGCGCGCCTCGGCTTCGCTCAGCTTGCGGTCCAGCGCCTGCCGCTCATTGGCATCCGGGCAGTCGTGCTTGGCCTGTTTGAGACGGGCGACTTCCGCGGCCGTCCCCCCGGTGTGCTGGGCGATGATCTCTCGGAATTTCGTGGTTTGCGCCTGCAGCTCCGCTTCCGCAAGCCCACCGAGCCGTTTCTCGTGCTCGTGGATCGCGTCGACGATCGGCTGGATCCGCTTCAACTCCCGGTCGAAGCGGGTACCGAACAGTTTCGTGACGAGCGGTTTGAACATCAGTCTCCTAACGATACAATCCCTGCGCCGCGATGTACTCGCGTACGGCGTCGGGAACGAGATAGCGAGTCGAGCGACCCCGGGCGACGCGCTCCCGGATCGTGCTGGCGGAAATATCGATGGCCGGGACCTGGACGGTACGGCTGATCGGGCCTCCCACAGGGACCGGTGCGCCCGGGCGGGTCAACCCGATCACCTCGGCAAGTCCCGCCAGGGCATCGGCCTCCCACCATACCGGAAGCTCCCGAGCGGCATCCGCCCCTAAGAGTAACGCAAACCGGTTTCCCGGTTCTCGTTGGGCCAGCGCCCGCAGGGTGCGGACCGTGTATGAGGGCGGCGGCAGCTCGAGCTCGATCCGGTCAACACGGAAGCGCGGATTGCCGGCAATCGCCAGATCGAGCATGGCGGCGCGCTGCTCGGGGGAGGCCGCGGCATTGCGCTTCAGTGGCTGCTCTCGCGCGGGAACGAACCGAACCGGCATGCCGAGTTCCTCGGCAGCCGCTTCGGCAACGATCAGATGGCCCACATGCACCGGGTCAAACGAACCCCCGAACAACGCCTCCACGCTATTGCGTGTGTGCAGTCGAATCGAGGCCGACTTCCGCGGCGGGGGGCGGCGCGGAGGGGGGAGCGGTCATGGAGGGGGGACAGTGGTGGTCCAGTTCGGACGTCTTGGGATAATAGCGACGCAGGTTCTCGCAGGCGTCGCGCATCTCCGCGGCGTACCCGATGGCGTGGTAGCTGTCCACCAATCGCAGGAGCGCATCGGGCACCTGCTTCGAGCCCGGGAAACTGGCGATGATGTCCTTGAAGTAGATGATCGCCGCGTCGTACGCGTGCCGGCGAAAGTAGAACATGCCCGTCTTGTAGTCCTTTTCCGAGAACCACTCGTTCAACTGCCGGACATGCAGCTGCGCGCGAGTGGCGGCAGGGGTGCCCGGAAATCGCCCCTGCAGCTCCTGATAGGTGGCGAGCGCCGTCTGGCCGGGGGTCGGATCGAGCTCGGGCCGGCGCCAGAGACGCAGGTTGGCGTCACCGGATCGTAGCAGCGACAGCGACGCGTACGGACTGCCGGGAAACTCGTCGGCCACCTTCCGGAATTCGAGGGCCGCGGCCGAATGGTCGCCCATCTGGAAATCGCACTCCGCGATGAGGTAGCGCGCCTCCGCGACTTCAGGCTGCGACGCCGCCAGCTCGAACTGCACGCGGCGCAGCTCCAGCTGCGCCTTACTGAAGTCGCCCCGCCTGAAATCCGCCCGTGCCTCGGCCAAATCGGTCAGGCCGTCACCATGCATGACGCGGCTCTGCTGCGGGGCGGGATGCCCGAAGCAGGCCGCAAGCGATGCGGCCGCCGTAATGGAAACTACGCGCCAGCGGTTCATAATTGCTTCGTCGGGCTCGGAGGCTCGGCTCTACCCAACGCGTTGATCTTCTCCTGTGCTCGCACCGTGATGCTGTCTCCTGGATTGCCCCCTACGAGGGCCTGCTGATAGCTCTCGAGTGCTCCCGGAATGTCTCCCTGCGCCAGCTGAACGTCCCCCAAGCCGAGGTATGCGGCCCGCGCAACGTCGGAGCGAGCGCCGGGTGCCGTGGCGCGCTTGAACCAGGCCGCCGCTTCTGCCGGCTGTCCCTGCGACAGCCGGCTCTGGCCCTCCTCGAGGGCGCAGAGCGCGAGTCCCTCCCGGGCGCCGTCCGATACCGCCGGCTCGTGCTGCCGGCGCAGCACCCCCTCGAACGCAGGGACGGCCGTACCGCAATCCCGGTCCCGGGCAGCCGCCATACCATAGATGTATAGCAACGAGTCAGCGTTGCGCCCGTCCGAGGCGCTGGCGACGGCCCTGGGCAGAAGTTTGAGCGCGGCGGCCGTATCTCCCCGATCAGCGGCCTCGAGCGCCGCCAGGCGGGCGTACCGCCCCAGGGGCCGAGAGGGGGAGATCGCCAGCAAGTCGCGCAACGCGGTTGCCAGATCCGCCCGATCCTTGGCGGCCAGGGCCGCCCGTGCCACCCGATCCAGTCCCGCAGCCGCTTCACCCAGCCGCGACCGGTCCTGCTCGGCCAGCGCCCGGTATTCGGCCGACGCGAGCCCCCAGTCCTCCGCATGCAACGCGGCCGCCGCCGCCTTCGCGTGCAAGTCGGCTGTAGGCTGCGCTCGCAATCCTAGCTGGTATTCGGCGAGGGCGTCGCGGTACGATCCGGCAGCGTATGCGCGATCGCCAAGCTCTTCGTGATCGGCGGCGCTCCTGGCACAGCCGAGGCCGACGAGTACGAGTGCGGCGGCGATGCACCTCACGTCTGTGTCCCGCGCGGTCCTTTCGGGGACGGGATTGCCCCCCCGCCGCCATTGCCTCCTCCCGACGCACCGCTACCGGCGGTCACGGTGGGAGGCACGTCATCGCTCCGCGCGAGCATGGCGAGGTACGCTTCCACGCGCGGGTCTTCCGGGTGGCGCTCCCGGCACTCCTCCCACACGGCACGCGCCGAAAGCCCGTCACCGGCCAGGTAGCACGCGAGCCCCAGCATGGCGGCTGCGTCGAGATAACTGGGCCGTTCATGGACGATAGCGGTAAACTGCTCCCGCGCATCGAGCGTCCGACCCGCCTCGAGAAGCACACGCCCGAGCTTATACCGCAGATCGTGAAACGACGGTCCCAGCTCGAGGGCTTCCCGGTACTGGCCGAGGGCCTGCGTCAGCCCGCCAGCCTCGAGATACGCGTCCGCCAGCGCCGCGTGCTGATTGGCGAGTTTTGCGGCGACATGCGCCGGAAACCCGTGGCGGTGCTCGCCTCCGGCCTGGGCCGCGCGGCGCAACATCGCGTTGCCCTCGTCCTCCCGCCCCAGCTCGTTCAGGACGATCGCGCGATGAATCAACGCCTCGACATACCGCGGGTTGAGCTCAAGGGCGCGGTCGAACTGCGACAGCGCCTCTTCCGACTGGCCAACCAGCGAATACGACAACCCCAGAAGATGATGTGCATCGGCAAACGCGCGGCCGGTGGCCACCACCTCTTCCAGCAGGTGGATCGAACCGTAGTAGTCCTGGAGTTGAAACCGCTCCCGCGCCTGCTCGACGAGATGTTCAGGGCTCACGTCCATTTGTCCGCCTCATCTCGGCAAAAGGCCGATCCTAATATAGGCAGAGAATGGAAGAACGAACGGTCCCCCGGGACGCGACGCACCCGGTTCCTGGGGAACTTTTAGCGAATTATGGTACGGAAATACGCGATGGTTCGCGTGAGCCCCTCTTCCAGCGCCACCACGGGTTCCCATCCCAACGTGGTGCAGGCGCGCCGAATGTCCGGTTTGCGGACCCTGGGGTCGTCGGTCGGAAGCGGACGCTCCACGATCTCACTGCGTGAGCCGGTGAGCCGGAGGACGTGCTCGGCCAGCTGGCGAACCGTGAATTCGTTCGGATTCCCGATGTTGGTCGGCTCGGCCTCGCCCCGCTCGAACAACCGCACGATCCCGTCGATGAGATCGTCAACGTAGCAGAACGAGCGGGTCTGCGATCCGTCGCCGTATACGGTGATCGGTTCTCCCTTCAAGGCTTGCACGATGAAGTTCGAGACCACGCGTCCGTCGTTGGGCCGCATGCGCGGTCCATAGGTATTGAAAATCCGGACGATGCGCGTGTCGACGCCGTGGAAGCGATGGTACGCCATCGTCATGGCTTCCGCGAAGCGTTTGGCTTCGTCGTACACGCCCCGCGGGCCCACGGGATTGACGTTGCCCCAATAGCTCTCAGGCTGCGGATGCACGAGCGGGTCGCCGTACACCTCGGAGGTCGAGGCCAGCAAGAACCTCGCGTTCTTCGCCTTTGACAACCCAAGGCCACGGTACGTGCCAAGCGAACCCACTTTGAGCGTCTGGATCGGAAACTCCAGGTAGTCCACCGGACTCGCCGGGCTCGCGAAGTGCAGCACACCGTCGAGTGGACCCGAGACATCGATGAAGTTGCTGACGTCGTGCAGCACGAACTGGAAATTCGTGTTGTGCTTCAGGTGGGCGAGATTGGCCTGCGATCCCGTGAGGAAGTTGTCCACCCCCACCACACGGTGCCCGGCGGAAAGCAAACGGTCGCACAGGTGCGACCCGAGAAATCCCGCCGCGCCGGTTACGAGGAGGCGCACGCGAGCCGTCGCCCGATGCTGTCGTAGGTGAATCCCAAGCGGGCCATGCGGTCCGGATCATAGAGATTGCGACCGTCGACGATCAGGGGACGCGAGAGCAGCCCTTTGATGCGATCAAAATCGGGATTCCGGTACTCGAGCCACTCGGTCACGATCGCGAGCGCCGCCGCTTTTTCGAGTGCCTCGTACGCTTGGGCGGCATACTCGACGCGATTGCGAAGGTGACGCCGAGCGGACTCGATCGCGGCGGGGTCGTGGACCCGCACTTTCGCGCCGGCCTCGAGCAACGCCTCGATCAGCACGAGGGCAGGGCTTTCCCGCACGTCGTCGGTCTCGGCCTTGAACGCGAGACCCCAGACGGCAATGGTCGACCCTGCGAGGGAGCCGTTGAAATGGCGCCGTAGCTTCTCGAAGAGCACGAGTTTCTGCCGCTCGTTGGCCGATTCGACAGCCTTCAGGATGTCGAGCGGTACGCCGCGCTCCTCCCCGGTGCGGATGAGCGCCTTGACGTCCTTGGGAAAGCACGAGCCGCCATACCCGGGGCCAGGGAACAAGAACGCCGGACCGATCCGGCGATCCGTGCCCAAACCCTTGCGGACGCGGGTGACGTCGGCTCCCGCGATTTCACACAGCCGCGCAATCTGATTCATGAACGAAATGCGGGTGGCGAGCATCGCGTTCGCGGCGTACTTGGTCATTTCGGCGGACGGAATATCCATGAAGATGATCGGATTGCCGGTGCGGACGAACGGCGCGTACAGCTCGCCCATCACCTGGGTGGCCTCGGGCGAGTCGACGCCGATGATCACCCGGTCGGGCTTCATGAAGTCCTCGACCGCGGCCCCTTCCTTCATGAACTCCGGGTTGGAGCAGACGTGGAACGGGCATTTCGTGAGCCGGCTGATTTCTGCTCGCACCAGCTCCGCCGTGCCCACGGGGACCGTACTCTTCGTGACGATCGTCTTGGCGCCGTTCATATGTCGCCCGATCGTGCGGGCGACGTCGAGCACGTGCTGCAGGTCGGCCGAGCCGTCTTCGTCCTGCGGCGTCCCCACGGCGATGAAGATGATCTCCGACCGCTCGATCGCCGACCCGACGTCCGTCGTGAATTCCAGCCGTCCGACCCGCTGATTGCGGTTGACGATCGGCTCGAGGCCCGGCTCGTAGACGGGAAGCCGGCTCTGCTTGAGGCTCGCGATCTTCGCCGTGTCCAGATCCGCGCAGATCACGTCGTTGCCCGTCTCCGCCAGACAGGCGCCGAGTACGAGCCCGACGTACCCCGTGCCGACGACGGCGACTTTCACGCGCTGGTCCCTGCGCCATTGCCGCCGCTCCCCTCGCGGCGGGAACGCGGCACCGCGTTCCGGGTGTCGACCACAACCTTCGCGTGTCGGGCCACGAGACCGTAATCCACTCCCGCGTGATCCGTCACGATGATCACGCAATCGACGCCCTCGAGCGTCTGCGTGTTCAACGGCACGGACTTGAGGTCGATATCCTCTTCCTTGAGCACCGCGACGTGGGGGTCGTGGTAGGACACCACCGCGCCACGACGCTCGAGCAGTCGGACCACGTCGAGCGCCGGGCTCTCGCGGATGTCGCCGATATCCTTCTTGTACGCGACGCCGAGCACGAGCACGCGACTGCCGCGCGCCGCCTTGCCGTGCTCGTTCAGGCGGTCCACCACGCGCCCGACCCAATACTCCGGCATCCCGGCGTTGATCTCGCCCGCGAGCTCGATGAAGCGCGTGCGATAGTTCAGCGTCCGCATCTTCCACGCGAGGTAATGCGGATCGAGCGGAATGCAGTGGCCTCCCACGCCCGGCCCGGGGGTGAACTTCATGAATCCGAACGGCTTGGTCGCGGCCGCGTCGATGACCTCCCACACGTTCACGCCGAGCTTGTCGCACACGATGGCCATCTCGTTCACGAGCCCGATGTTCACCGAGCGGAACGTATTCTCGAGAATCTTGACCAGCTCCGCGGCTTCGGTCGACGAGACCGGGACGAGCCGCTCGATCGCGGGCTGATATACGGCCATGGCCGCCCGGCGACACGCCTCGGTGATCCCGCCTACCACCTTGGGGGTGTTGTGCGTGTTCCACTTCGGATTGCCCGGATCCACGCGCTCGGGTGAGAACGCGAGGAAGAAATCGACCCCCACTTTGAGACCGGTGCTCTCGAGCGCCGGCAGCATCAGCTCGCGCGTCGTCCCGGGATACGTGGTCGATTCGAGCACGATGAGCTGGCCGCGCCTGAGTGACTGCTTGACGGACTCGGTGGCCGCCAGCACGTAGCTGACGTCGGGGTCCTTGGTTTTGGACAGCGGTGTGGGAACGCAGATCGATACCACGTCCGGCTCTTTGAGACGCAGCAGGTCCGTGGTCGCGGTGAACCGTCCCGCGCTGCTCCAGCGCGCGAGATCGGCTGACGGAACGTCCTGGACATGCGACCGGCCGGCATTGAGGCCGTCGACTACGCGTCCACTCACGTCGAATCCGAGCACACGAAATCCGGCGCGCGCGAACTCCATGGCCAGTGGCAGTCCCACGTAACCCAGCCCGACAATCCCGATCAGCGCGGTATGATCGCGGGTCTTCGTGAGCAGTTCGTCGCTCGGGGACTGCGCCTTCACCGCTGGGGCAGAACTCATACGGTCTCCGGAACTCCTCCACGTGCAAGCGAACGCGTCGCCGCTTCGAGCACCCGGACTACGTGCACGCCGTCCTCCGCGCCCGTGCCAGGCCGCGGCGGCTCGGCGCGCTGAACCACTCGGACGAAATGCGCCAGCTCCGCCGCGAGCGGTTCGACATTGGGAATCTTGGGGATGAAAATGTCACCTTCGCGAATCGCGAGGCTTTCCCCATAGGAACGATACTCGGGGGGGCGGTCCACGCCCTTATCATAGATGCGCAGTTTCTCCCGCGCCTCCATGTCGTCGAATACGACCATCTTCCGCGCCCCAACCACGGTGAGTTTTCGCTCCTTGTGCGGATCGAGCCACGATAGCTGCATCTGGCCCAGCACGCCGCTCGCAAAATCCATCGTGAGGAAGACGACGTCTTCGACCTTGGGCTGGAGATAGCCTCGGCCCTGCGCGGCTACCCGGACTGGACTCTCGCCGAGCAAGTAGAGTGCCACAGACACGTCATGCGGACCGAAGCTCCAGAGCGCGTTTTCGTCGGCCCGAACCTGCCCGAGGTTGACTCGTAAGCTATAGAGATAAAACACCTTACCGAGGTCCCCGGCCTCGAGCAACGACCGCAGCCGCTCGATCGCCGGATGAAACAGCAGTAAGTGACCCGCCACAACCGGCGTATGCTGCGCCGCTGCCTCGCGGGCCACGCGCTCCGCATCGGCCGCCGAGAGCGCAAACGGCTTCTCGACGAGACACGGCTTGCCGCGCGCGATACAGGCGAGCGCCAGGCTGGCGTGTGCGGTGGCCGGCGACGCGATCACAACCCCGTCGACCCGCTCGAGCAGCGCCGACATATCGCTCGTGACGAACACGCCGGGGTAGGCGCGCGCGACACGGTCTCGGACCTTGGCATCCGTGTCGCACACGCCGGCGAGCTCCGCCTCCGCCAGGGAAGCGACGGTGCGCACGTGATTCCGCCCCCACGCTCCTGCCCCGACGACGCCGAGACGAACGCGGCTCACTGGTAAAAGCCCGAGATCGCGTCGATCACGTAGTCGAGCTGCGCGCGCGTGAGCTCGGGATAGACCGGCAGCGACAACACGTCCGCCGCTGCGCGTTCCGCTTCGGGAAATTGTCCGCGCCGGTACCCCAGATCCGCGAAGCAGGGTTGCAGGTGCAGCGGCAACGGGTAGTAGACCGCGCTGCCGATGCCGCGCGACTTGAGATGCTCCTGCAGCTGGTCGCGGCGCTCGACGCGCAGCGTGTACTGATGAAAGATGTGCTCGTTGTTCGACGCGATCACCGGCGTTCGCACCGCCGCGATGTCCCGGAGCGCGGCGCTGTAGTACGCCGCGTGCTCGCGCCGCCGGGCGGACCAGGATGCCAGATGCGGCAGCTTGGCAAGCAGCACCGCGGCCTGCATCGTGTCGAGACGCGAGTTGGTGCCCACCTCTTCGTGGTGGTACTGCTTGGCGCCGCCATGCAGACGCAGCTTGCGCAGCCGCTCGGCCGTGCGTTCGTCGGAGGTGACCATCATCCCGGCATCGCCCCAGGCGCCCAGGTTCTTGCTCGGGAAGAACGAGTACCCCGTGACCCACCCCAGCTCGCCGGCCATGCGCCACTCACCGTCGATCGAGCGGCGCGCGCCGATCGCCTGGGCGGCGTCTTCCAGCACCTTCACACCGCCCGTGCGGCTTGCCGTGGCGAGGATGCGCTCCATCGCCGCCATTTGTCCGTAGAGGTGCACCGGGAGGACGACGCGCGTCCGCGGGGTGATCGCCGCGTCCACCTGCCCGGGATCGAGGTTGAAGGTGTCGGGCTCGATGTCCACGAACACGGGCCGGCCGCCCGCATTGTAAATCGCGCCGGCGGTCGCGAAGAACGTGAATGGCGTGGTGATGACCTCGTCTCCCGCGGCCAGGCGCAGCGCCTTGAGCGGTAGGAGCAAGGCGTCGGTCCCGCTCGCGCACGCAATGCCGAATCGCGCATGCGAGAGCGAGGCAATCGCGGCCTCGAGCTGTCCTACGGCGGGACCCATGATGAACTGCTGCGAGTCCACGACCGCCTGCAGCGCGGGGAGGACCTCGTCACGAATCGAGCGATACTGCGCGACGAGATCGAGGAGCGGAACGTTCACAAGGGGATGGAAACCGCTAGCCGCCCGAGCGGCCGGCGACGGTCACGGGCTGTGCGGGAGGCGCGGTCTGGCGCAGGGTGCCCCCGCTCTCCGTGTAGCGCGCGCCACAGGCGGCGCAGGTCGCACCACCCGACGCGAGCCGCAGCTGCTCCCCGCACTGGCACATCCACCCGACGCGGCGCGCGGGCACACCCACCATCAGAGCGTAGGCCGGCACGTCGGATGTGACGACGGCACCCGCCCCAATGAACGCGTACTCTCCGAGCGTGACGCCGCACACGATCGTCGCATTCGCCCCGATGGCCGCGCCACGACGCACCAGCGTGCGCTCGTAGGCGTGTTTGCGCGAGACGTGGCTTCGCGGGGTCCGCACGTTCGTAAAGACGCATGACGGACCACAGAAAACGTCGTCTTCGAGCTCTACCCCTTCGTAGATCGAGACGTTGTTCTGGACTTTCACGTTGTTGCCGAGCCGCGTGCCGGGCATGACCACCACATTCTGCCCCAGATTACAGCGCTCCCCGATCACGGCGCCCGGCATGACATGGCAGAAGTGCCAGATCTTCGTCCCCGATCCGACCCGGGCGCCGTCGTCGACGTAGCTCGACTCATGGACGAAATAGTCCGGAGCGGCCATCCTCAGACGCCGATCACCTTGACTTCGAGCTCGAGCTCCACGCCTTCCTTCTTCAGCACGGTCTTGCGTACGTGATCGATGACTTTCAGCACGTCGGCTCCGGTCGCGTTCCCCGTGTTCACGATGTAGTTGGCATGCAGGATCGACACATGAGCGCCGCCGATCCGGAAGCCCTTCAAGCCCGCCTCCTCGATCAGCATTCCCGCCGTCCGCGACGCCGACGGATTTTTGAACACGGACCCGCAGCACGGTTGATCGAAGGGCGTCCCCGCCTTGCGCCACCGTAGCAACCGGCTCTGAATCTCCTTCAACTTCGCCGGCACCTCTTCACCGAGCCCGAGCTTCGCCTCGAGCACGATCACCTGGCCCAGGCCGCTCGTCCGATACTTGAAGGGAATCTGTTTGCGGGCGAGCTGCTTGATCTTCCCCTTGGGGTCCATCACCGTCACCTCGGTGACAACCTCGGCGAACTCGGCGCCATGTGCTCCCGCATTCATGTAGACGCCACCGCCCACCGTTCCCGGGATCCCGATGAACCGCTCGACGCCCACGAATCCGGCTTCCGCGGTCCGCCGTGCGAGAATCGGTGTCGGCATTCCCGCGCCGACGATGGCCGTGGCGCCTTTCATCTCGAATTTGTCCATCCCCTTCCCCATTTTGAGCACGAGCCCGGGGAAGCCGCCGTCCTTCACCAGCACATTCGACCCGAGTCCCAGCACCAGCCAGGGAACACCCTTCTCTTCCGCGAAGCGCAGCGCCTTCTCGACGTCCTCCACTTCGCCCGGCGTCAGGAAATAGCGTGCGGGACCGCCGATCCGGTACGTCGTGTACCGGGCCAGCGGCTCATTTTCGAGCATCTTGCCGCGAAATTTGATTTTCGCGGGCGGCGGCGGGGCCGCGACGGCCGGTTTCGACTCGGCTTTGCCCGCGGCTTTGGCCGGCGCGGCGGCTACTCCCGCGCGGCGGCCTGCTGGCTTCCGAGACCCGCCATCGTTCTTCCCTGACCCTCGAGCTTTGGAAGAGCTGTTTTTTCGTGCCATTCCTGGAGACTCCTCACGCTGCCCGCCCGCGAGCGCAAAGCGAGGATCGCATCGCTTGCGGCGCTCGCCGCGGACATCGTCGTGGTGTAAGGCACACGGTGCACCAGAGCGGTGCGCCGAATCGCGTAATCGTCGGCCTGTGTGAACTTGCCGAGCGGCGTATTGATGAGCAGCTGAATCTCCCCGGACACGATCAGATCGATCGCGTTCGGCCGCTCCTCGTGAACCTTGCCGACGCGCTCGGCGGGGATCCCGCGCGCCCGGAGGTACTTCTGCGTCCCGTCAGTGGCCAGAATCCGGAACCCCATCTCGTGAAACCGGCGCACGATGGGCGCGACCGTCGGCTTATCGGAATCGTTGACCGTCACGAATATCGCCCCCCGAAGCGGAAGACTGCCTTCGGCGGCAATCTGCGCCTTCGCGAAGGCCATGCCGAAACTATCGGCGAATCCCATCACTTCGCCGGTCGACCGCATCTCCGGCCCGAGCAACGTATCCACGCCGGGCAGTTTGGTGAACGGGAATACGGCCTCCTTGACTGCCACTCCCGGGACGGGAAGGTCATCGGGCAGGCCGAGTTCGTCCAGGCTGTGGCCGACCATGACCGCGGCAGCCAGCTTCGCCAGCGGAACCCCCGTCGCCTTGCTGACGAACGGTACCGTCCGCGATGCCCGGGGGTTTACTTCGAGCACGTAGATGACGCCATCCTTGATGGCATACTGCACGTTCACGAGCCCCACCACGCCAAGCGCCTGGGCGAACGCTTTGGTCTGGCGCCGCATCTCCTCCACCTGCCGGTCGCCAATCAGGTAGGGGGGAAGCACGCAGGCCGAGTCGCCCGAATGGACCCCTGCGTCCTCGATGTGCTGCATCACCCCGCCGATAACGCACCGCTTGCCATCACAAATGGCGTCCACGTCGCCCTCGAACGCATCCTCGAGGAAGCGATCGATGAGCACCGGGTGCTCGGGTGCGACCCGGACCGCGCGCTGGAAATAGTCCCGCAGAAACCCCTCATCGTACACGATTTCCATGGCGCGCCCGCCCAGGACGTAGGACGGACGAATCAGGACCGGGTAGTGAATCCGATTCGCGATCTTCACGGCCTCGTCGACGGAACGGGCGGTGCCGTTGGCCGGCTGGTTCACGCCCAGGCGGCGGGCCAGCGCCTCGAACCGCTCCCGGTCCTCGGCGATATCGATCGCGTCCGGGGACGTCCCCAGGATCGGGACTCCGGCGGCTTCCAGCGGCTTGGTCAACCGGAGCGGCGTCTGTCCGCCGAACTGAACGACGACCCCCTTCGGCCGCTCCCAGCGGACGATCTCGAGCACGTCTTCGAGTGTGAGGGGCTCGAAATAGAGCTTGTCCGAGATGTCGAAGTCGGTGGAGACCGTCTCCGGGTTCGAGTTGATCATGATCGTCTTGTAGCCCAGCTCCCGGAACGCGAGCCCCGCGCGCACACAGCAATAATCGAATTCGACCCCCTGCCCGATCCGATTGGGACCGCTCCCGAGGATCACGATGCCCTTCTCCCCGATGGGCTCCGATTCGTTCTCGTCGTCGTACGACGAATAGAGGTAGGGCGTGGACGACGGGAACTCGCCCGCGCAGGTGTCGACGGTCTTGTACGCGGGACGCACGCCGAGGCGCCAGCGCAGCTGGCGCACCTCGGACTCCGTCGTACCGCGCAAGGCCGCGAGCTGCGGATCGGAAAAGCCGAGCCGCTTCATGCGCCTGAGCTCAGCAGCGCCGATCGCGTCGAGCCGCCCGAACCAGTCCTCGGCGGCGAGCAGCTCTTCGAGCTGATACAGGAACCAGGGATCGATCCCGGACGCCTGGGCGATGACGTCCACCGACAGCCCCGCCCGAAGCGCGCGCTTGATCTGGAAGACGCGCTCGGGCGTGGGCGTGCGCAGCGCGACGCGCAGGTCTTCGGGAGAATCGCTCGTGAGGCGGTCGTCGGCGAGCGTCTGGCCGGTGGCCCATCCGGACCGTCCAGCCTCGAGCGCGCGCAGACCCTTCTGGAACGCCTCCTTGAACGTACGACCAATCGCCATTGCTTCGCCGACCGACTTCATCTGCGTCGTGAGCCGGAAATCCGCCGTGGGAAACTTTTCGAACGCGAACCGCGGCACCTTGACCACCACATAATCGAGCACCGGCTCGAAGGAGGCGGGCGTCGTGCGCGTGATGTCGTTGGGCAGCTCGTCGAGCGTATAGCCGAGCGCGAGCTTGGTCCCGATGCGCGCGATGGGAAATCCCGTCGCCTTGGACGCGAGCGCGGAGCTGCGCGAGACGCGGGGATTCATCTCGATGACGAGCATTTCCCCGTCCGCGGGATTGACGGCGAACTGGATGTTGCACCCGCCCGCTTCCACGCCGATCTCGCGAATGATCGCGATCGCGGCGTCGCGCATGCGCTGGTACTCGCGGTCGGTGAGGGTCATCGCGGGCGCCACGGTGATCGAGTCGCCGGTGTGGACCCCCATGGGGTCGACGTTCTCGATCGAGCAGACGATCACGACGTTGTCGCGGCCGTCCCGCATCACTTCCAGCTCGAATTCCTTCCACCCGAGCACGCTGCGCTCGATCAGCGTGGTGTGCACCGGCGACAGGTCGAGGGCGCGATCCACGGCTTCCTCGAATTCCGCGCGATTGAACGCGATGCCGCCCCCGGTCCCGCCGAGGGTGAACGAGGGACGGATCACCGCCGGATATCCGAGCTCGCCCACGATCTCGAGCGCCTGCGCGACACTCGAGACCGTCTGCCCAGCCGGGACGGCGAGGCCGATACGCCGCATCGCCTGGGCGAACTCCGCGCGATCTTCCGCCATCTGAATGGCGCGCGCGTTGGCGCCGATCAGCTCGACATCGAACCGTTCGAGCGTCCCGTCGCGCGCGAGCGCCATCGCGACGTTCAATGCCGTCTGGCCCCCCATCGTGGGCAGCAGCGCGTCGGGCCGCTCCCGCTCGATCACGAGGCGCACCCATTCGGGGGTTACCGGCTCGATGTAGGTGCGGTCGGCAAGCTCGGGATCGGTCATGATCGTGGCGGGATTCGAATTCACGAGAATGACCGTGCAGCCCTCCTCCCGCAGCGCCTTCACGGCCTGCGTGCCGGAGTAGTCGAATTCCGCCCCCTGTCCGATCACGATCGGACCGGAGCCGAGCAGCAGAATGCGGTTCAGATCAGCCCGTTTGGGCATCTACGACCTCTTCCAATACCTGTTCGAGCGAGCGTCGCGGAATCCAGCCGGTGGCTGCCCGAAGCTTCGAGGCGTCGCCCACGAGATACGGGCGCGCATCGGTGCGGACCTCCTCCGGCGCGCGCTCGTGCAGCGGGTGCACACCGATCACGTGCTCGAGTTTCGCATGGACTTCTTCGAGCGCGATCGGGCGCCCGGATGCGATGTTATAGACCTCCCCCGCCCTGCCGTGCTCGAGCAGCCCCAGATACGCGTCGACGACGTCCTCCACGTGCAGGAAGTCCCGGATGGGCGAGAGATCTCCCACCGGCACCGCCGTCGCGTTCCGGCGCTTGGCCTCGAGCAGCACGCGGCTGCGCTGCGCGACCCAAAACGTGGGCGCCTGCCCCGCTCCGATGTGCGGGAAGGGCCGCACGACCATAGCGCGGACGCCCGCTCCGCGCCACCAGGATAACGCCGCCAATTCTCCTCCGAGTTTGCTGGCGGCGTACGGGGTCGTGGGACCTACACGGTCGGTTTCCAGATGGGCGCGGCCGGCCTGGGGTTCGTACACCTCGGCGCTCGACGCGAAGATCATCACGGGATCCCGCCCGCTCGTGTCGCGCGACCGTGCCAGAGCCTCGGTCACGTACGCCGTCCCGAGCGCGTTGACGGCCCACGCCTGGCCGGGCGTCTGGTTCGCTTCTCTGACCGACGCGATTCCCGCGAGATGAATGAGGGCGTCACACGGCACCGCCACGAAGTTTCGCACGGACTGGGGATTCGTGATTTCCAGCTCCACCCAGCGCACCTGGGCATCGTCTGCGGCGGCGGCGCCCGCCCCCGCTCCCGACCCTGGTCCGTATCCCGCGACCACCTCGACGCCCCGCGCGCGCAGCCGGCGCACGAGGCGGCCGCCGACGAAGCCGTTCGCGCCGGTCACGAGCACTCTCACCCGAGGCGCTCCAGATCGGCATCGACCATCATCCGCACCAGTTGCTCGAATGTGGTGCGCGGGGTCCAGCCCAGCTCGCCCCGCGCCCGGGATGGATCGGCGAGCAGCGTGTCGACTTCCGCGGGCCGCACGAAGCACGGATCGATCTTGACGTATTTCTGCCAGTCGAGCCCGACATGCGAGAACGCCAGCTCGCACAGCTGCCGCACGGTGTGCGCCACCCCCGTCCCGATGACGTAATCGCGGGGCTCGGGCTGCTGGAGCATGCGCCACATCGCCTCGACATAGTCGCCCGCGAAACCCCAGTCGCGCTTCGCTTCGAGGTTGCCGAGACGCAGCTCCGTCGCCTGACCCTTGACGATGCGTGCGACCCCGTAGGTGACCTTGCGGGTGACGAACTCGAGACCCCGGCGCGGCGACTCATGATTGAACAGAATACCGCTGACGGCGTACAGCTTGTACGACTCCCGGTAGTTCACCGTGATCCAGTGTCCGTACACCTTCGCCACCCCATAGGGCGAGCGCGGATAAAAGGGCGTGCTTTCGCGCTGGGGGGTCTCGACGGCCTTCCCGAACATCTCCGACGAGCTGGCCTGGTACACACGGGCACTGGGACAGCCGAGGCGCACCGCCTCGAGCAGGCGCGTGACGCCGAGCGCCGTGAATTCGCCGGTGAGCACGGGTTGGGTCCACGAGGTCGGGACGAAGCTTTGGGCCGCCAGATTGTAGACCTCCTGCGGCTGGGCGTCACGAACCACGGCCGTGAGGGAGTGCTGGTCGAGCAGGTCCGCGGGGACGATCTGCAGACGGTCGAGCAGATGCCCGATGCGCTCATACGAATCGTGGGACGTGCGTCGCACCACGCCGACGACGGTGTAGCCCTTTTCCAGCAGCAGCTCGGCGAGGTAGGAGCCGTCCTGTCCCGTGACGCCGGTAATGAGCGCCGTCGGGGGTTGCTCCGGACGAAGGGCGTCCTTAGGTTTCGCGGCTTCCATGCGGCCTGTGCCTGCTTTCCTGGGTGGTCGCGGTCGTTCCCGGCTCATTCTCGTTGGATGCGTTCCCTATGGCTCGAGTCTGTGATATCTGCGGCAAAGGCCCCGTAGCGGGGCATAACGTCAGTCACGCCAACAACAAGACCCCCCGCCGCTGGTATCCGAACCTGCAGCGGGTGCGCGCGCGGGTGGACGGCGCTACGCGACGTCTCCGGGTGTGCACGAGCTGCCTCAAGTCGAATCGCGTCGTGAAGGCGTGATAAAATAAAGAAGGGGGACCCTTTTGGGTCCCCCCCGTTGCTGCTCTCCGGCGACCTGTGGTCGGTTCACTCACCCAGTAGTTCAATCCGAGCCAACTCGGCGCCGTCGCCCGAGCGATGGCCCAACTTGATGATCCGCGTGTAGCCCCCGGGCCGGGCGGCAAACCGTGGCCCCAGATCCTTGAACAGCCGGTGCGCCACGTCTCGGTCCTTGAGGCGCGACTCGACGAGGCGGCGGGCGTGAAGATCGCCGCGGCGCGCCAGCGTGATGAGCCGCTCCGCATACGGCCGCAGTTCCTTGGCCTTGGCTTCGGTGGTCACGATGCCATCGTGCCGAAACAGGCTCGTCGCCATGTTGGCGAGGAGCGCTTTGCGATGGCTCGCGGTGCGCGACAGTTGCCGGGCTTTGGCGCGGTGGCGCACTACTCCTCCTCCACCGGAACGCCGTCCGTAGGCTGCGCCTGGGGCGTGGTGCCTGGATCCACGACCCGGAATTCGCCATCCACTTCTTCGGTGCGCATCCCGAAATTCAATCCTTCGCGCCGCAGCAGCTCGGCGATTTCTCCGAGCGCTTTTTCACCCACGTTCTTGACCTTGAGCAGGTCTTCCTCGCGGTACTGCACCAGGTCGCCCAGCGTCCGGATATTGGAATTCTTGAGCGAGTTCACTGAGCGTACCGACAGACCGACATCGTCGATACTGCGATTCAGGACTTCGCGCAGGCGACTCGACGCGCCGCCGTTGCCGGCCGCGGGGGCGGTAACGGTGGGCACCTTCCCGAAATCGACGAAGAACCGGAAATGCTCCTGGGCGAGCGCGGCGGCGTACGCGACCGCGTCTTCGGGAGAAATGGTCCCATTGGTTTCGACCGTGAGCGTCAAGCGGTCGTAGTCGGTGCGCTGTCCGACGCGAGTCTCCGCCACCGTGAAGTTGGCGCGGCGCACGGGATTGTAAATCGAGTCCACGCGGACCACGTCGACCGGCATGGAGCGGTCGAGCGGATGCTGCTCCGCTTCGACGTAGCCGCGACCCTTGTTGATGTAGAACTCGCCGGACAGGTCGCGGTCATCCTGCAACGTGAACAGCAGCAGGTCTTGATTGACGATCGTGATCGCGCTGTTCGGTTCGATGTCGCGCGCGTACACGGGCCCCGCCTTCTGGCGGCGTACGTGGAGCACCGCTTCTTCGGCGTCCGGCGCGAGGACGAGCGTCAGCTGCTTCAACCGCTGAATGATCTGATGCACGTCTTCCACCACGCCGGGAATCGTCTGGTGCTCGTGCACCACGCCTTCGAGGCGAAACGCCCAGACCGCCGCGCCCCGCAGCGAGGAGAGCAGCATGCGACGCAGCGAATTGCCCAGCGTGTATCCGTAGCCGCGCTCCAGAGGCTGGAGGCGGAACTCGGCTGCATTCGGGTTGTCCTCCCGCTTGGTCATTTCGACCAGGTGCGGGTGAACGAGCCCCGTCAAATCGAGAGTGGTAATCACTTGGAATAGAGCTCGACGATTAACTGTTCTTGCGCAGCGATGGGGATGGCGTCACGCGTTGGCCGCTCCGTCATCCTTCCCAGCGCCTTCTCGGTGTCCACTTGGATCCATGAAACAGGTTGGCCTCGCACCGACTGTTCGAGCGCCGCCCTGACCTGCGCCAACTCCCGGCTCGCCTCCACGACTTTGACCTCGTCGCCGGGCTTGACCCGATAGGAGGGTACGTCGAGAATCCGGCCGTTTACCGCGATGTGACGGTGCCGCACGAGCTGGCGCGCCTGCTTGCGCGAAACGGCAAAGCCCAGCCGGTACACGAGATTATCGAGGCGGCTCTCGAGCGCCACCAGCAGTGCCTCGCCCGTGACCCCCGGTTCTTTCAGCACGCGATTGAAAATGTTGCGGAACTGGCGCTCCGAGATCCCGTAAATGCGCCGGACCTTCTGCTTCTCACGCAGCTGCTTGGCGTATTCCGACGCCTTACGACGCCGGCCGCCCGACTGCCCGTGCTGCCCCGGCGGATAGGCTCGCCGCTCGACGGCGCACTTCTCCGTGAGGCAGCGCGTCCCCTTGAGAAAGAGCTTCGTGCCCTCGCGGCGGCACAAGCGGCACACAGGACCGGTATAGCGCGCCACGTCAGACCCGCCGCTTCTTGGGCGGCCGGCACCCGTTGTGGGGAATGGGTGTGACGTCGCGAATCGAGCGGATCTGCAGGCCCGCGGTGGCGAGCGCCTGGATGGCCGACTCGCGGCCCGACCCTGGTCCCTGCACCCGCACGTGCACCCGGCGTACCCCAAGATTCAGGGCCTCGCGCGCCGCCTGCTCGGCAGCAACGGTCGCCGCAAAGGGCGTCGACTTTTTCGAACCCTGAAAACCGGCCTTACCCGAGGAACCCCAGGTGATGCCGTTCCCGTGCATGTCGGTAATCGTGATGAGCGTGTTGTTGAACGTGGCCGTGATGTGGGCGATCCCTTCCGCCTCCACGACTTTCTTGGCGCGCTTGGCGCCCGCTGGTTTCGCTTGAGCCATTTACTTTTTGAGCAGGGGCTTTTTCTTGCCCGCGATGGCGCGCCGCGGTCCCTTCTTGGTGCGCGCGTTCGTGTGTGTCCGCTGCCCGCGAACGGGCAGACCCTTGCGATGACGCGTGCCCCGGTACGTGCCGATGTCCATCAGTCGCTTGATGTTCATCGCCACCTCGGTGCGCAGAGCGCCTTCGACTTTGTAATCCCGTTCAATCACCTGCCGCAGCCGCGCAACTTCTGCGTCACGCAGGTCGCGCACGCGCGTGTCGGGATTCACGCCCGTTTCCGAGAGCAGCCGCTTGGCGTTGCTCGGGCCGATACCGAAAATGTACGGGAGGGCGTACAGCACCTTCTTTTCACGCGGCAGATCGACGCCAGCAATGCGGGCCATCGATCGTCAACCCTGCCGCTGGCGGTGCTTGGGATTGCGCTTGCAAATCACGCGAATGACTCCCCGCCGTCTGATCACTTTGCAATGCTCACAGATCGGCTTGACGCTGGTACGAACCTTCAATCCGTCGCTCCGTTTGTGCGGGATTTTCTTTCCGAGTCTCGCATTATAGACGAGCCTCAGGAGGCACGCAAGGGCTTGAGATTCAATGGATTTACGGTGCCGCCCGCAATTCGGTGAGCTGCCAGTCAGCCGCGACTTTCCGGTAACGCAGGTAAAGCGTTTCGCGCCGAACGTCGGTCGTTCCCGCGAGCGAGTACGCGCGTTCCAGCACGACGAATCCCGAACCGGGTGCGTCTTCCTTCACTGTCCTGATGGATGCGCCCTGTTCGCGTGCCGGCCGGAGATAGCGCCGCAGCAGCTCGATCGCCTGGGCGGGAGGAACCGGGCCCGAAGGATTGGCGCCGGGAATCTCGAGGGCCACCCGGCTGCTGCCGCCCACGAGCGCCTCAGGGTCGTGCGCGCTCCAGGCCGCCGCGGCCTGCCGGGCAGCGTCCGGCAGGGTCGCCTGGCCCGAGAGCCGCGAGTTCACGCACAGGAGCGCGCACAGCGTCAGTAGCGTTCTCACAGCGTGTTCACGAGCTCCCGGTAGACCCCCGAGGGGTTTGGCGCCGCGGTGATGGGCCGCCCCACGACAAGATGGGACGCACCGCGCCGCACCGCTTCCGCCGCCGTAATGGTGCGCGCCTGATCATCGCGCGATTCTCCCGTGGGCCGGATTCCCGGGACGACGATCCAGGGTCCGGTGCCGAGTGCCGCCCGTAAGATCCCAAGTTCGTGGCCCGACGCGACTACCCCCCGCAGACCCGCGGCGATCGCGAGCTGCGCCAGTCGCTCGGCCTCGAAGCCGACATCGGGCACGCCGCGTCCCAGAACGGCCGCGAAATCGGCCGAGTGATGGGACGTCAACACCGTCACCCCGACGAGCGGGAGCTCATCCCCCCCGGACCGTACGGCCGCCTCCAGCATGGCGCGGCCCCCGAGACAGTGCACGGTCGCGAGGGACACCCCGAGCTCGCGCGCCGCCGCAACCGCATCCGCGACGGTGCTCGGAATGTCATGCCACTTGAGATCGAGAAATACGCGAACGCCCCGGGCAACGAGCTGCCGCACGATGGCCGGACCCTCGCGCACGAACAACACCGGGCCGATCTTGGCCCACCGCAAGTCATCCAACTGGTCGGCGAGCTCGAGAGCCCTGGACGCACTCGGCACGTCGAGCGCGACAATCAGCTCAGCCATCGGTCCAACGCTCGCACGACCCGCTCCGGAGTACGTGGATCGGTGAGGGCGGCCGTGCCGATCGCCACGAGCGTCGCTCCCGCCTCGAGATATCGCCGTGCATCCGTTCCAGTCCTGATTCCTCCCATGCCGATGATCGGCAGATCGAGCCGGCCCGCAATTCGGCTGACCGCCAGCACACCAATCGGCAGCAGTGCGGGGCCGCTGACTCCTCCTACCGCATGGCCCAGCCGTCCGCCACTCGCACCCGGAAACGTATTCACGACGCTTACCGCGTTCGCGCCCTCGTGCGCGGCGACTTCGGCCATCGCCGCGATATCCGGGAGGACGGGCGACAGCTTGACGATGAGCGGCCGGGACGTCGCCGCCCGGCACCGACCTACGAGCTCACCCAGTGCCGTGGGACTGGCTCCGAACTCGAGGCCGCCCGCTTTCGTGTTGGGACAGGAGGCGTTGATCTCGAAGGCCACAATCCCCGGGGCCGCGTTCAGGCGGCCGAGGACGCACACGTAGTCGTCGACCGTGGCGCCGGCCACGTTCACGATGACACGGGCCCGCTTGACGTGCGCGGCGAGCCAGGGCAGCTCGTGCTGTAGAACCGCGTCGAGCCCGGGATTGGCGAGCCCGATCGCGTTGAGCATGCCGCCCCGGAATTCCGCGACACGGGGAGCCGGGTGACCCCGGCGCGGTTCCGGAGTCACGGCCTTGGTAATCAGACCGCCCAGGCTGTCCAGCGCGATCACCCGTTGCACTTCCCGCCCGAAGCCGGCGGTTCCGGCCGCCAGGAGAACGGGATTCTGGAACGTCGCGCCGAGAAACTCGATCGCGCTCACTGCCGGTCGACCGGGGGCTGGGCGCCGCGTTTGCGCCCTGGTTTCGCGTCGCCAGCCCGCACGGGGTTGGCAGTGGGGCCGGTGACCGCGTCCGCGGAGGGTCTCGCTTCGCCCAGTGAATCGAGCGGTGGTCCTCGACGTCCGGGCACGGGAACCGGGACTCCAACCGCGAGCGGCAGCTCTGGAGCCTTGCCGCCGAGCGCGATGGCGAGCGAATCCTCCGCCGCCGCGTATGCCGGGCTTTGCTCTCCTTGCCAGGCCAGGGTGTACGGGGATGCCGCGTAGGTCACCGCGAGGACGTCGAAAATCGAGTCGCGGACGTCGGGCCGGAGCGGGGCAGCCGCCAGCAGGGCCTTCGGAGCAAACAGCGAGTTGGGCCGGTCGCGCGCAAGGTCCAGGAACATCGTTCCGGCAAGCTCCAGCGCATGCATGGAATCGCGCGCGACCTCCGCCGCCTGCAGCCGCGCCACGTCGGTTGCGTCATCGTCGAGAATCACCCGACTCAGCACGCCGTCCAGGGATCTCGCGAGTTGTGTACTGCCTCCGTCGAGACTCGGGATGAGACTCAGCAGGTCCGAGCGAACGGCGCGCAGCTCGGTCAGATTCCGGGACGTCACCGCCCTCACCCACATCCCTCGTACCACTGCCTCGTGCCCGATGACGGAATCGGGCACGAGGCCCGCTGCCGTCTTGTAGCGGGATCCGGCGCTCTCCCATGCCATGATCGCGAACAGGCGATTGCCATCCGCCACGAGCAGACGCGCGCGGGAACCCGTGCCGAGCCGGGTGCGCGTGAGCACCCGGTTCAAGACCGCACTGGCGCTTTCGGCCGATGTGGTCCGGCTGACGTGATCCAGGAGATTGGCCCATTCCGTTTCCGATGGATGTGACGAGAGCAGGGTGTCGAGTACGCCGTCCCACGGCGCTCCGAGCGCGAGCAGCACATGCGCGCGCGACATGCGGGCCTCGGGATCCGTGGAGCCGGCGTATGCGTGCTCGGCTACGCGGAGATCGCCGCGCAGCTCAGCGACACGTCCCGCGAGGAAATATGCCCGTGAGGCGCGCGCCTGATCGGAAGAGCCGACGACGATCCCCGCCAGGCTGTCGGCACCCACCAGGTCACCGCGCTCGAGCGAGCACTGGGCGCCGGCAAGCGCGGCGCGTTCTCGCAGGTCCGTGGCCGACACGGTGGCCAGGACTCTCGAGAGCGGGTCCATCGCGCGATCACAGCCTCCACTCGCGGCGAGCCCTTCTCCCTGCAGCACGAGCGCCTTGGGGACATAGCGGCTATGCGGGTGGCGGGACACGAGCGACTCCGCGCGGATCGCGGTCTCGGACCATGCGGCACGCGCTACGTCGCTGCGACCGGCGCGCTCCGCGCTCCGCGCCTGGCCGGCATAGTGATTCACGCTCCACATGGCGTTGAAGTACACGCATGCCGTCTGTGTACCGAGCGCGAGTCCGAGCGTCAGGCCCGCACGCCTGGCCGCGCTCATTGCGGCGCCCGGCCCGCGGCCGTCATCCCGGAGAGTTTACGCTCGAATTCGAGGAGGTAGGCGACGATCCCGTCGGCGATCGCGCTGGCGACCTTATGCTGACCGAGACTCGACGCCAGGAACGCGGCGTCGGTCCGATTGGTGGCAAAGCCCGTCTCGACCAGAATGGCCGGCCGGCGCGCCGTGGTGAGCACCATGAAGCCCGCCTGTTGCACGCCGCGATCGCCGCCCGGGTGCACCAGGCTCACGCGCTGTTGCACGAGCTGCGCGAGCCGGGCGGATTCGCGAAGATATTCGTTCGCCTGCAGGTCGCGCAGTATGAACCCCAGATCTCCCGAAGAAACGTTCGACGCCTCCGTCTCGAAGCGAATCGCGTCGTTTTCCATCTGCGCCACGCGGCGCTGATCTTCGGTTTTCGCGTCGGAAAGAAAATAGGTCTCGACGCCACTCGCCGCCGACTGGTGCTGCCCGCGAGGCATCGAATTTACGTGGATGCTGACGAACAGGTCGCAGTCGCCGCTGCAGAAGCCGCCGCGGTCGGCCAGATCGATCAGCGTATCGCGGGTCCGCGTCAGACGCGCGTCGAGCCCTCGGCGGATGAGCTCGGCGCGCAGCAGCTTGGCGACATTCAGCGTGATGTCCTTCTCGACGAGTCCGTCCGGGAAGTAGAGTCCCGGGTTTCCCGGATCCGCGCCTCCATGTCCGGGGTCGACGAGGATGGTGTGCCGGAGCCTCAGTCCGGTGAGGGGATTGGGCGCGTTCGAGAGCAGCGCCGAGACCGCCGCGGCGGCCGGCACCGGCAGCTCCTCGAGCCGCGCCGCGGTATCGTCCCAGTGATAGCGGTCCTTGAACACCTG